>JBEQBN010000032.1:0-8648 GCA_041639775.1 Halapricum sp. | reverse complement strand
CTTGGAGATCAGCGATAATGTCTCGGTATCGACGCCGTTCGTCTATTTCCGACACCGGCCGGAGACAGAAACACCCTTGAAGAACCAGGAGACCGGAGAGCGCCCGGTTTCGGTTCCTGATGATGTGGGTGAAGTCCTTGCCGAGTATATCACGGTTCGCCGGCAGGATATCACGGACGAGTACGGCCGTGAACCGTTGTTTCCCGCTCCGAAGAAACGCGGACGCGCGACTAAGGGAGCGCTCCGAACACGAATCTACATTCTCACCCAGCCGTGCCGGCTGGGACAGTGTCCCCACGGCCGTGATCCAAGCGAGTGCGAAGCGCTCCAGCACGGGTATGAATCCCGATGTCCTTCGGCACGATCCCCCCATCCAATCCGATCAGGGAGTATCACCCACCAGCGGGATGCTGGCATCCCACCAGAGGTTGTCAGCGAGCGAGTGAACGCTTCGACAGAGGTCATTGAGTATCACTACGATCGACCGGATCAACTCCGACGAATGGAGACTCGACGAGAACACATCGATAAAATGGAATGATAAGAATGTACGACAGCAACAGTATTTGGGATGAACCTACGTCTTGTATATCACGAATACCACGGCGGTCCCACTGAGTTTTCTGACAGATCCACACAGTCGGCAGCTAAGGTATCCGAGCGTTCAACTTTCTCAACTCTCGGCGCTGGAAGTAAGTCGGTCTTTGAGTAGGGCCAACCCACATACGGAAACTGTCAAGAGACGGTGTTTCGTTATCGAACAGCTCCAGCGTTCGAGTTGGTCGTACGGTTCGCTGGAGTTTGTCCAGGCTTCCGAACTCGTCGGGCCCCAGGGCCCAACTGACACAGAGGTTCGTGCTGCTGTCGAGGACGGTGATTGGGAATGACGGTCTCCGTCTCCGACAGCGAAGCGATCGACGAAGAGCGCACTCTGACCAAGGAGTCCACGAGTTCCGACTCTACAGCCATACACCTGAAAAGAGATTCCAGAGCCAGCGGAGCAACGCTTCCGCTGTGTCGGAAAAGCCGGGCACGAAATACCAGACAAGAATCGTTGTCAATATGCTTGCAGGGATGCCTAACAACACACCAAAAACAATATAATCGACCCGGTCACTTTCCGCGAGAACGTCCTGAAAATCCCGCTCGTCAATTACTTCCTTCTCTTTGGACCCCGGGTCGTGACTTGATCCGTCCTCTTGTTCTTCCGGCGGGTCGTAGGAACTCATCGCGTTTTACTTCCTATGTATGACTATTGTCTTTCCAGGCACTTTTAACATCCTCCTCCGCCTGAAGGCGGAGAAATCCCGAGGTCGGGATATTACGGTTTGCAGTCCACCACCTCGGCCTGCGGTTGGAATCCGCAGGAGAGGTCGTACTGGTGGACTGCTGGCTGTGCCAACCAGCCGGTACTCCTATCTCCACTCAAACCGGGCGCAGACTCGGAGTTACTTTCCTTGTTGCTGTTGAGACGGATATTCTCCGCCCCGTTCACGTCGGCGTTGAACGCTGCGTCACACGACTCACAGACGTACAACCCGCGTTCAACACGCTGACTGTCGTCTTCTCTACCGCAGACGCAACACGTCTTGCTCGTGTCCCGCTCAGACACCTCTACGACTTCAATACCCTCGACCTTCGCCCTGTATTCGAGAATCGAGGTGAATCGGTCGAATGCCCACCCGTGCAGGTCAAGGTTGCCGTGCTTACCCCAATTCTTCGACTCTCCATATCACTACCAGACTATATCGCGTCGCACACGTCCCGAAAAGTAATTGAACTATCCCTTCGAGCCGCATACTGTGGCACTATTTGGACTATCCGGTGGTGTCTTAGTCGTCTTTGTGATCATCCTCGTGGCATTGGTGTTATTTGCGACAGAGCTGGTCCCAGTCGATATCACTGCTATTGGAGTGATGGTAACGCTGTTGCTCGTCCAGCCGGTCACCGAGCAACTGACTGCGTGGGGATTGCTAGGAGAGCCAGTGTATGTCCTCATCGAACCCGGCAGTGACGTCAGTGCGACTGCACAGGGCCTGTCAGGGTTCGCTAGCACGGCGACGATCACCGTCCTGGCGATGTTCATCCTCAGTGCGGGCGTCAGGCGGACCGGTGTAATCCAGATTCTCGGCTCGAAAATCGCCGCCTATACCCGTGAGGACGAGACCAAGCAACTTGGCGCGACGATCGGACTGGTCAGCCCCATCTCGGGGTTCATCAACAACACGGCCGCCGTTGCAATCCTGCTACCGATGGTCACCGATCTCGCCCAGAAAGGCAAGACATCGCCGTCGAAGCTGTTGATGCCGCTGTCCTTTGCCTCGATGTTCGGCGGCACACTCACGCTGATTGGCACCTCGACGAATATCCTCGCCAGCGAAATTACTGGCCGTCTGGGCCGGGAACTCGGAATTGCCTACTTGGATGAGTTCTCGATGTTCGAGTTCACCTCGCTCGGACTGCTCGTGATGGTCGTCGGTATCGTCTATTTGATGACCGTCGGTCGCTGGCTCGTCCCTGAACGGATCACGGTCGCCGAGGACCTCACTGACGAGTTCGAGATGACCGACTACCTCACCGAGGTCGTCGTCCGGGAGGACTCACCGGTAATCGGACAGACCGTTCGGTCGGCTATCGAGGAGTCGAATCTCGACGTCGATCTCGTGCAGTTGATCCGCGGTGACGAAGTCTTTCTCGAACCGCTCGGACCGAAAGCGATTCGACCGGGCGACGTTTTCACCGTCCGAACTGACCGTGACACGCTTGTTGAGGTTATGGACGCCGACGGTCTGGACCTGCTTGCGGACGTCGAGGTGACTGATGACGAACTCGAAGCGCCCGAGAGCGGGCACAACCTTGTCGAAATCGTTATCGCGCCCGGATCGTCATTGGTCCGGGAAACGTTGGCGAGTTCGGACTTTCGCCAGCGCTACGACGCGACTGTGCTGGCACTGCGGCGCGGCGACGAACTCCTTCGTGAGCGGATGGACGAGGCGCAATTCCGGGTCGGGGACACGCTCCTCATTGAGGCGACGACCGACAGCATCGACCGACTGAACAACAATCGGAACTTCATCGTCGCCCAGGAAGTCGAACGGCCGGACTACCGCCAGTCGAAGATCCCCGTCGCTGTCGGAATTGTTGCCGCAGTAGTCGGAGCGGCCGCGGTGACGCCGATCGACATCGCGACGGCCGCGCTGACCGGTGCGCTCGGAATGGTTCTCACTGGCTGTCTGAAGCCGACCGAGATCTACGACTCCGTGCAATGGGACGTCATTTTCCTGCTGGCAGGTGTTATCCCGCTGGGGATTGCACTCGAGGTTACTGGCGGTGCGGAGTTGATTGCGGATACGATCGTCGCGATCGCACCCTCGCTGCCGCCGATCGTCGTCCTCGGACTGATGTACGTCGTGACTGCCCTGTTGACGAACGTCATCTCGAATAACGCCTCGGTCGTGCTGATGGTCCCTGTCGCCGTAGAGGTCGCGACCCAGTTAGGCGCCAACGCCTTCGCTTTCGTCCTTGCGGTGACATTTGCGGCCTCAACGGCGTTTATGACGCCGATCGGCTATCAGACGAATCTCTTCGTATACGGACCCGGCGGCTACCGGTTCACCGATTACATTCGCCTCGGTGGGCCGCTACAGGCGATTTTCGCGGTCGTTACGACACTTGGCATCGCGTTCCTCTGGGGTCTACAACCACCGACTTAAAGCAAGGCAAGCCCCCCAGCGGTGATGCCAGCGACGAATGCGATCTCAAAGTACGACAGGAGGATTACAAGCAGGGCGCCCGGAACACCTGCAAGCGCAACGACGAGCAGCGATAGCGGGGTGACCGCGACTGAAAGCCCAAACAGAGCGTCGACGAGCACGAAAATCACTAGCCCGACCACGGCATTCCAGACGAAGGGCTTGACCGCCTTGACGACCTTGTACGCGCCAAACAGCAGTGCGAGAACGACGAAGACAAGGCCGACCTCGATTGGTGTTACCATATCTAATCTGAGGGCTGGAAGCGGTATGTGTTTTCGGGCCAAGCGATGGCGCGCGACTCACTGTCCAGCGGGCCGGTCAGAGTTCGACGGCGTCGTGGTCCAGTGGGGCGTCGAGTGCAAACACGCCGACGGCGTCGATCGTGAGCGTGTCGGACCCATCACCAGCGACAGTCTCGGTTACGAGGTTTGTCTCGTCTACGCCAGCTGGCACCGCAACTTTGATCGGATCGTCCTCGAAGTTCAGGACGACTAGCGCTCGATCCGGGCCCGTCACGTCCGACAGATGGGCCCCATCACGGACGAACGCAGTCGCCAACGTATTGCTGTCGGCCTCAATCGGATCGAGTGTTGCGTCCGGTCCGAGCACGTCGAGTTCGTGATACAGGTCGATCAGCGTTCGATAGAACGAGAGGTGTTCGTCGTCGTACTCAGTCCAGTTCATAAACGCGCGCTGGCGACCACCCGGCCGAACATCGGTTCGCGGGACGATCTCGCCGTCCCGGATCCCACGACTGTCACCGTCACCCCGGTGACGACCCTCGCCGTACCGACTGATCGCTCGTTCCTGGCCGTAATAGACCAACGGGACACCAGGTAGCGTTATCGTTGCGGCGAAGCTGACCCGCTGGAGTGCCATCGCGCGCTCCCACTGTTCGTCGGAGACGCGCTCGCGGTCCGGATCGGCCGGGTCAATCACTGTCTGGTTCAACAGCCGGTGTTCGTCGTGGTTCTCCAGGGTGTTGAGTAGCCGTGTGAATTCGGGATGTCCCTGTTCGTGTCGGGCCAGTACGGCCTCGACCAGGCGGTTTGGATGTGCTCGGTCCTCGCGGTCCAGTGTCGCGACGCCCTGGGCCGTGTGCGTAAACCCGTGCGTATCGAAGTGCATATCGAACTGCGATGCGGCGTAGGCGGGGTCGTTCGGCAGCGTCTCATCGAGCAGCAGAAACTCCGAGTCGACGCTCCGGACGAGCTCGCGGACGTCCATCCAGAAACTGTGAGGAACACCATACGCGACGTCACACCGGAAGCCATCGACACCGACTTCCCGGGCCCAGAAATCGGCAACAGCGAGGATATACGAGCGAAGTCCGAGCGATTCGTAGTTGAAATTGGGCATCCAGCGCGTGTCTGCGAACCCGGTCGGCCGCGGCGCGGTCTCGAGGATTGTCCCGTTGTCTGCATAGCGAGGAACGTCGACTCTGTCGAACCAGTCGAAGGTCGTCGCGTCGCGGTCCCAGGACTCGACTGTCGGAAGAGATACGAGGCCGTTGTCCATCGATTCGCCTGTGCGATCGATCGTGTCCTGAAAGAGATCGATGTCACGACCAGCGTGATTGATGACCAAATCGAACACGACCTTGATGTCTCGCTCGTTGCAGGCCTCGATGAAGTCTCGATAGGCGTCGACAGGGTCGTCATAGCCGTCCGAAACCAAATCCTCTGCAACCCCCAGATACTCTAGCGTCCCGTAGCCGTGGGGGCCACCGGGGGCGTCTGTCGCGCCGGCACTCATCGCCGGCACGATCGGCGTCAGCCAGACCGCGTCGACGCCCAGTTCATCGAGATACTCGACACCGCGCGCCTCGGTCTCGCTGTCGCCGTCGATCAGCGTCTCGAAGGTCGTCTCGCCGGGTTCGCCGGCCCACGAGCGCGGGAAGATCTCGTAGATCACCGCGTCGTCGAGCCACGCCGGCGGTCGATTTGGGGTTTCGACAGTCCCATCGGGATGAAGCTCCAGCACGTCCTGTGTACTGGTCGCCCGCCCGTCGTGTGCGGCCGCGTGGATCCGGCCGACCGTCCCCGCAAGGGCGTCGCGGGGGACTGTCGCAGTCGTTCCGTCGTCGCCGATCTCGATATCGGTGGCCGATAGCGCGTCGCGGTCGTCAGCAAGGAACTGCACAGACAGCACCTCGCGGGCGGCGTCACTCGAGGGCGCAAGCTGTGCATTCGACTCGACAGAGAAGCTGTCGGTGGCCTCGTCGTAGGAGGCGTCGAGTTCGATCCGAGGGGGGTCTGCCTGTTGGTCAGTTTCGGGAAACGCATAGAGTGTCAACTCGTGGGTCCCATCGGGCGCGTCGAGTCGGAGTCGGTAGCGCCCGGGCGCGTCAGCCTCGAACTCGGCGACGGTGTCGTCGCCGGCGTCGTATCGTGGGACTGCAGTCGTCGAGGTCCCAAACGAGAGGACGTCGCCGTCGCTCCCCTCGGGGACGGAGGCGACCGACCACTCGAAGTTCGCGGGGTCGTATTCCGTGGGTGTCGCTGAAATCTCCGGGAGTCGCGGCGAGAGGTTGTCCCGGCCGTGGTCGTGTGGATCGATATCGGCGTCTATATCGAGTCCGGTCGTATCGGCCCTGAGGACGAAGACAGAGTCGCGGATCGGGTCGCCGACGGTCACAAACCGCGGTGGGCCGGGGTGATACGATTCGACTGGCGTCTGTGGGTTGAACCCGTCGACCATTGACATTGTTCTTCGGCGTCCTGGGGTAAATAACGAAACGCTTTACCACCCCACTACACTACAAACACACGCGGGGTCGTGGGGTAGCTTGGTAACCTTCGGGCCTTGGGTGCCCGTACCCCCGGTTCAAATCCGGGCGACCCCATCGCTTTGCGCCGAACAAACCTGAGAGGCGCAGCTATCTAACTCGCCCGGATTTGAACGAGACTGCGGTTCTGCGAGCGAAACGAGCAGGTTCTCAGGCGTGGTTCACAATCCGGGCGACCCCACTGTGTTTTGCCGCGAGTAAGACCGCGAGCGGCAACGCTACACCGTTTCGGGAAGCCACCCACCGTCGACTTCGACGTTCTGCCCGGAGATGTAGCCGCTGTCCGGATCGAGGAAAAAGAGCAGTACCTGCGCTATGTCGTCCGTGCTCGCCCACCGACCGCGAGGTGCTTCCGCGGGGAACTCGTCGGAGTTTTCGACGACGTACGGCGAGACGGCGTTGACGGTGATGCCGTCGTGCTGGGTGTCGGCCGCGAGCATCCGCGTGAACATCAGGACGCCTGATTTAGCCGCGAAATACGGGAAGTTCTGGGTGTTGACCAGCCCCTTCTCGCTGGAGGCGTAGCCGACGTTGACGATCCGTCCGTACGCTTGCTCGCGCATCGCCGGCAGGGCGGCCTTCGAGCAGAGATAGGTCCCGTTGAGGTTCGTCTCCAGGACCGTGTTCCAGGTCTCGAAGTCGATCGCCTCCCAGTGGCGAGGCGCGAACGCGCCGACGTTGTTCACCAGGATGTCTACGGTTCCCAGTTCTGTCTCGACGGTTTCGAACATCGCAGCGACCTGGTCCGGCTCGGTCACGTCGGCCTGGACGACAGTCGCCTGAACGCCTCGCTCGCTGGCCTCGCGAGCGACCTCGGCGGCCGCGTCGTCGCTACTCCGGTAGTGAACGGCTACGTCTGTCCCACGATCAGCGAGTGTAAGCAACAGGTCCCGACCGATTCCCTTCGCGCTTCCGGTCACGAGCGCGACCTGTCCGGCGAGATCCGGTTCGATCATACCGACTGTTGGTCTCGGGTCGACAAAAGTCAGCGGCTTTCGCCTGTCCTCGCTTTCCCAATCCTCATCTGTTGGCAAAGTTATATAATCCTCTCTGTCGAAGGCCGGATATGGAGTACGATATCGATCACAGGCCGTCCTACGCGCTCATCACCGCCGAACTCAATCAAGGCGACTCGCTCGTCTCCGAAGCGGGTGCGATGGTGAGCCATACCGACGGCATCGAGATCGAGACCAGCGCCGATGGAGGGATGCTCAGTTCGCTCAAGCGCAAGGCCTTCGGCGGCGAGTCGTTCTTTATGAACACGTTCACCGCCGAGCGGCCGGGCCACGTGACGCTCGCGCCACCGTTACCTGGCGACGTGATCCAGTACGGTCTGAATCAGAACACGCTCTACGTCCAGTCGGGATCGTTCGTCGCCGCCGAGCCGAACGTGGACATCGACACAGAGTTCGGCGGTGGCAAGACGTTCTTCGGTGGGGAGGGACTGTTCCTGCTGAAGTTGACCGGCGCCGGGTCGACGTTCCTCTCGAGTTACGGTGCGATCGAGGCCAAGGAACTCGACCCTGGCGAGTCTTACACCGTCGACACCGGCCACATTGTCGCCTTCGAGGGGACGACTGACTTCGACGTGCGGAAGGTCGGAGGGCTGAAATCGACATTGTTCAGCGGCGAGGGGCTCGTCTGTGAGTTTACTGGCCCGGGCACGGTATGGCTGCAGACCCGCAGTCCCGACGCGTTTATCTCCTGGCTCGCCCCGAACCTCCCCAGTGGCGACGACGGCGGCGGCCGCGGCGGCGGGTTCGAGATCAACTTCTGAGTGCGTTCTCGACGGCGCCGGCGACTCCGCGAGCTTTTTCCGCCAGCGCTTGTGGAACGTCACCCGCCTCGACGGCCGCATCGAGTTCATCGTCGTCGACGCGCTCGACCGTGCCGTCGGCGTGTTTGACCACGTCCACGTGCAGGTCGACGTAGCGGACGCTCGTCGGGAATATCTCGACGGGCGTACAGATGTTGATATAGGTCCCGCGTTGCTCGCCGTCCGACCCCTCGTAGACGGTCGGATACCACCACTTGCCTTCCGTGAACTTCGTCCGCGCGACGTCGCCGGCCTGGCGATCCACCCCCAGGGCGTCGTAGGTCCCCCC
>JBEQBN010000031.1:0-8675 GCA_041639775.1 Halapricum sp. | reverse complement strand
CAGTGAGTCGATCGACCAGTTCCTCCTCGCCGACCGACAGCGAGAGGATCGCGTCGAGATCCGTCATCCCTTCGAGTTCCTCGGCCTGCTCGAGGTTGCGCGGGTACCCGTCGAGCACGAACCCGTCGGCAGTGGTGAGCGCCTCCTCGACGATCGCGTTGACCACGGCGTCGGGAACGAGTTCGCCCCGATCCATATACTCGCCAGGGGTGTCGTACTCCGTGTCCATATCGGAGATGTCCATCTCCTTGTTCGACCGGAGCGCGTCACCCGTCGTGACGTGTTCGACACCGAACTCCTCGACGATGTTGCTCGACTGTGTCCCTTTGCCAGCGCCCGGCGGTCCGAGCAGAAGAATTCGCGGGTTGCTCATACCGGCCGCTTTCGGCCCGGCGTATAAATGGTTGTCCAAACTGTCGCGCCGCCCGCCGCCGACGATCGATCGGTGGCGAAACAACTGGATGACAAAAAGGCGGCAAGAGCGCGACAGTCGCTACCGGACGGGCCGACAGCGTGCACTATTAACGGGTCGGCCACCAAGCGAGCCCGATGAGTGATCTCCTCGTTCGCGCGGCCCGCGGCGAGCGGACCGAACGGCCCCCGGTCTGGTTGATGCGTCAGGCCGGCCGGCACATCCCGGAGTACAGAGAGATCCGCGAGAACCACTCGTTCGTCGAAGCCGTCACCGACCCGGAGGTGGCCGAACGGATCACGATGCTGCCGTGGGAGCGGTATCGCCCCGACGGGCTCGTGATGTTCTCGGATATCCTGACGATCCTCGAGCCACTGGGGTTCGACTACCACATCGAATCCGGCGTCGGTCCGGTGATCGAGAATCCGGTCTCTTGCGCGGGGGATACCGACCGGTCCCGCGAGCCGATCCCCGAGCGCCTTGCGTACGTCGGCGAACTGCTGGACCGCCTCGACGATCGCGTCGGCGATCGAACGTCGCTGATCGGCTTCGCCGGCGGCCCGTTCACCCTGGCCTCGTATGCGATCGCCGGCGAGCCCTCGCGCAACCACCTGCCTGCACGGCGGTTCCGGCTCGAACACCCTGAGGCGTTCGAGCGACTGCTCGATCACTTCACGGCCGCCGTCGCCGATTTCCTGCAGTATCAGGTCGCCCACGGAGCCGATGTCGTGCAAGTGTTCGACACCTACGCTGGCGTCCTTCCACCGGCCGACTACGAGCGACATATCGTGCCGCGCCATCGGGAGATCGTCGACGCAATCGACGCGCCGACGATTCTGTTCGTCCGGAATATGAACGGGCGGCTCGGGCAACTGGCCGCGGCCGATCCCGACGTGGTCGGCCTCGACTGGACAGTCGAGATGGGCGATGCGCGGGACCAGCTCGACGACCCGGGCGTGCAGGGGAACCTCGATCCGTCCGTGCTGTTCGCCGACCGGGAGACGATACGGGAGCGCACCCGGGAGATCATCGAGGCAGCTGGCCCCCAGGGCCACGTGCTGAATCTCGGCCACGGCGTCGATCGAGAGACGCCAGTCGAGAGCGTTCAGACGTTCGTCGAGACAGCGAAAAACTTCCGGTGGTGACCGGCATCGGCGACCGCAGGGAGCCGTTTCACTCGATCGAACGGTAGCGCGGTCGCCTCGCGACCGCCGACGAAGTAAAAAGTGGTTCTCAGTCCCAGTCCGGATCTGGGGCGTTCAGACACATCGTGCCCGGTTTGTCCCGACACTGGCACTGCCGGAACTGGAAGTACCCCGGGTCGAAGTCGGCGAGGAACGGCTCTGCCAGATCCGCCAGCACCGACGGGAACCGGTCGTCGTCGTGGGGAATCGGAACCCGATAGAACTCCTCCAACCCGGCTTCTTCGGCCTCCTCGCGAAGTTCGATGTCCAGTTCCGAAAGGGTCTCGCTTTGCTCGTGCATAAAGCTGACCGGCTCAACGACGACCCGTTCGGTGTCGACGTTCTCGACGGCCGCCTCGATATCGGGTTCAGTCCAAACGACATCGCTGCGGTTGTCGTGGTTCTGAAAGCCCAGCTCGTAGTCCTCGACTCCCAGGATGCCGGCCATACCGGCACACCACTCATCGACGTATCGATCATAGCGGCTTCCCTCCTCAAGGTAATACTTGGGAGTCCCGTGTGCGGAAAACAGCAGCGTCGTCTCCGAATCGTGGAGATCGACTCCCTCGCTCTCGGCGTACTCGCGGATGTTCTCGGCGCGCAGGCGGTTGTAGGTCGGATGCCGATGCCAGCCGCTGACCTCGTGGAGTTCGCCCTCGAAGCCTGCCTCCTCAAGGCCCGCAGACAGGTGATCCAGCGAGAGATTTGTCGTCGAGGGACCACAGAGCGGATAGATCGGCAGTCCGAGCACCTCGTCGTGGCCGTCGGCGACGGCCCGTTCGGCGGCTTCGTCGGTGAACGGCTCCGTATAGAGCATCCCGGAGTACGTCGCAACGTCGTACCCGCGGTTTCGAAGCTCGGTCTCTAGGGCGTCAGCCTGCGCGCTGGCCTGGTCGTTGAGCGGTGAGCCGCCGCCGATCTCCTCGTATTCCTCGATCAACCCGGACGCGCGACGGTCCGCGAGTTTACCGGCGCGTTTGCGTGCGGCCTCGGGGGTGAGATCGGGGTCCTCCTCGATGTCCATATTCGAGTAGAAGATGCGTTCGAGGTAGTCGACGACGACCTCGCGGTCGGCCGTCGGCGGTTCGCCGAAGTTCAGCAGGACCACACCTGTCGACATATTCAGGCCTTACAGCCGGTCATAAATAGACCCCTGGGTTGCGGCGACAAAGAAGGCGACTTGTGACGCAACCCTTACGTCGGCTCAAAGACGACCAGCGGCCGTTCGGTCGTCTCGGATTCGCCCAGACCGACCTCGACCGACGTGCCGACAGCTACCTCGTCGGCGTCGGCTTGCACGCGGCCGGTCAGTCGAACGTCATCGAACTCGGCGATTCCGAGGACGTACGGCACGTCGTCCGCGAAGTCCGGCGTCGGGACGTGAGTGACGTTGTAAGTCAGTAATTCGCCCGTGGTCGGGATCTCGACTTCCTCGAGGTCCCCGGAGCCACACTCGGGGCAGACCCGGCGCGGCGGCATCGACTGGTGGCCGTCCGGACACTCCAGTGCGTACGGCTCGCCGTTTTCGATCGCATCGAGCGCCTGATCGTAGCCGTCGTTGTGAATTTCGTCGTCGCTCATTCTGCCACCTCCAAGACGTGGACAACTGCAGATGCGACTGTCCCACCGGCGTTGTGGGTCAAGCCGACCGTGGCGTCTTCGACGGCGTCGCTGTTGACGTGGTCACCGCGGAACAGCTTGGTCATCTCGGTGATCTGTGCGACACCCGTCGCCCCGACCGGATGGCCCTTAGCTTTTAGCCCGCCGGAGAGGTTGACCGGCAGTTCGCCGTCGGCGGTTGTCGCGCCCTCCCGGGCGGCAGTGATACCTTCGCCCTCCTCGTAAAAGCCCAGTCCTTCGATCGCGAGTACTTCCGCGATTGTGAAACAGTCGTGGACTTCGAGGAAGTCGACGTCGTCTTTGGAGACCCCAGCGTCCTCATAGGCCTCCTGACCCGCATCTTCGGTTGCGGGCGTCTGAACCATCGAATCACGCTCGGCCAGCGAGAGATTGTCGGTCCCCTGGCCAGTCCCGGTGATGGCGACCGGTGTCTCCAGACCGTGTTCCTCGGCGTAGTCCTCGCTGACCAGCACCGTCGCGGCCGCGCCGTCGGTGATCGGCGAGGAGTCGAACAGCCCCATCGGTGTCGCGACTGGCGGGGCCTCAAGCACCTTCTCGATGGAGATTTCGGTCTGGTACTGTGCGAGCGAGTTGTTCGCGGCGTTCGCGTGGTTCTTGACGGCGACGTGGGCCAGATCCTCGCGGTCGCCGCCGTGGACCGCGAAGTACCGCTGTGCCATCAGCGCGTACGCACCCGGGAACGTGATCCCCTGACGGATCTCCCAGAGGTCGTCCGCGGCGACCGACAGGCCGCCGGTCGCGCCGGCAGTACCCATATTGTGCATACGCTCAACGCCGCCGACCAGTACGACGTCCGCCTCGCCGTTGCGGACGTCTTTTACCGCCTGCCGGACGGCCATCCCGCCCGAGGCACAAGCGCTTTCAACCCGCGTGGCGGGCGCGTCGATTCCGACAGCTTTGGCCATCAACGGCCCCATATGGCCCTGGTTTTCCGAGAGTTCGCCCATGAAGTTCCCGACGTACAGCGCGTCGATCGCCTCGCGGTCGATCCCGGCGTCTTCGATAGCGGTGTCCCCAGCTTCGCCGAAGAGATCGCGACCGGTACGCTCGGGAAACTCCCCGAACTCGGTCATACCGACCCCAGCGATGTGTGCGGATGCCATGTGAATCCTCCGTGTATCGCCAGGAGCGCCCCCGTGATATAACTTCAGTTCTCTCGCCGACGTGACTATCGGTCCGTCACACCGGACGCACGTACAGCAACAGGTAGACGACGATGCCCAGCGCAAACGTGACCAGCCACAGGCTCGCGGCGACGCGGCCGATCCGTGGGTGGGCCGTCTCGCCGAGTTCGGACGGCTCGTGCGTCGCCGCAAGCAACAGCACGTAGTACACCAGCGGCAGACAGACGATCGCCAGCAGTATGTGGATTCCGAGCACCGGGTAGTAGACCCACAGTTTCAGGGCCTCCGGGCCGTCGAACGTGGTGGGCCCTTCGATCGCCACGCGGAGGAGATACAGACCGAGAAAGCCGACAAACAGGAGGAAACTCGTGCCCATCGCCCGGCGGTGGCGCTCAATCTGCCCGTCTCGGATCGACTGCCAGCCGTATACGATCGTCCCGATCGCCAGCGCGCTGATCGCCGCGTTCGCGTGGGGGATCACGTGGAGAACACTGTCCGGTAGCGGCGGGAGCACCGCCTCGGGAACGAGCTGCCTGACCGCCGCGATGACGACTACAAGCGACACGACCGTCAGCAACGTGGTGACCAGCGGAACGTGTCGACGAAGCGTCTGTTGCATTGGCGTGTCGTTGTCGTGACGCGTGTAAGTCAATTCCGTATCTGCCGTTGGTCGAAGCGACAGTTAGTATCGTATCAGGTCGTCGTCGAGGTGTCTCGGTCTGGTCGCAAAGTAGTACACGAGACTCCAGACGTGTACCAACAGGCCGGCCATCCCGATCAATCCGATCGTGTTGCCGCTGTAGGTAGTCGCTCGCGCCACGTGCGGTGTGACAAACGGGTTGACGCCGACGACAAACGCCGTAAGGCCGCCATATATTCCGACAATCGCGAGTGCCTGCAGGAACGCCGCAACCCGAACGTCCGAATGTATTGTGACGAGCAACTCCCAGAGTCGACGCTTGAGACCGTCCCGTCTCATCGATCAGCAGTCGATACTTCCTTTGGATTGACAGACTATAACTGTGATGGTAGGCCACATACAACAATCAACGTGGCTGATACTGGTGGCTATAACATTTCGAAATGATCTGGCACGCCGTCGTGCCAGATATCTTTACGAACGTATAGCCACCAGTATGAAGACGCCCGGACGCTTTTGGGCTACCGCCGAGACGGTGCAAACATGTGTCCCGCAGACACCGAGACGATTGACAGCGGTGAACCTGCCTGGTGGAAGGAAGCGGTCGTATACGAAATATACCCCCAAAGTTTCAACGACAGCGACGGCGACGGAATCGGTGACATCCCAGGAATCATCGAGAAGGCGGAGTATCTCGACGAGTTGGGGATCGATGTCGTCTGGATGACGCCGCCGTACGATTCCCCGCACGCGGACAACGGTTATGACATTCGGGACTATCGCTCAATTCTCGACGCGTTCGGCGATATAGACGATTTCGATCGTCTCCTGGCGGAGTTACACGACCGCGATATCCGGCTTATCCTGGATATGGTCTTGAACCACACCTCCGACGAGCACGAGTGGTTCCAGAAGTCCCGTCGCGAGGAGGGGTACGAGGACTACTATCACTGGGTCGAGGGCGACCCCGACCAGCCCCCGAACAACTGGACCTCCGGGTTCGGCGGCCCGGCCTGGACGTACGATGACACACGAAACGCGTGGTATCTCCACCTCTTTCACGAGAAACAGCCCGACCTGAACTGGCGCAACCCCGACGTGCGACAGGAGATGCACGACATCGTTGAGTTCTGGCTACAGAAGGGAATCGACGGCTTTCGCTTCGATGTGTTCAATGTTATGTCAAAGCCCGGGGGATACCCCGACGGCGACCCCGACGGCGGCTGGGTCGGTATGGAACACTTCGCGGACGGGCCCCGTATGCACGAATACATCGGTGGCCTCTATGAGGAAGTGCTCTCGGAGTACGACGTAATGACCGTCGGCGAGGGGATGGACATCACCCCACGGTCGGCCAAGCGATACTGTGGCCCGTCCGGTGATGGGCTGAATATGGTCTATCACTACGACCATACAATGCTTGATTACGGCGACAGGGGCTGGTGGGACATCGTCGACTGGGAGGTCTCGGAGATTCGGGACGCACTGACGGAGTGGGTCCAGCAGTTGGAGGTGACCGACGCCTGGAACACGGTCTACCTGGGAACCCACGACACGCCGCGGATCGTCTCGCGGTTCGGCAACGACGGCCGCTACCATTACGAGTCGGCGACGATGCTTGGCACCCTGCTTTTGACGTTCCCGGCCACGCCGTTCTGTTTCCAGGGCGACGAGATCGGGATGACCAACTACCCCTGGTCCTCCCGCGAGGAGATGCGCGACGCCGATGCGACGAACCGCGTCGAACTGGCCTTCGAGAAAGGTAGTGCCGAGGAGTTTGCCGACGTGGCCGACGTCGTCCGCTACCGCTCGCGGGACAACGCGCGCACTCCAATCCAGTGGTCCGACGACGTGGCTGGCGGGTTCACCGACGGTGAACCGTGGATCCCGGTCAATCCAGCTAGCGAGGAGATCAACGTCGCCGACCAGCGTGGCCGGTCGGACTCGGTACTTTCGTACTACCAGGACCTGATCGAGTTACGCCACAACGAAGACGCGCTGGTCTACGGCGTCTACGATCTGTTGACCGACGATCACCCCCGCGTGTGGGCCTTCGAGCGAGCGCTCGGCGACGAACGGCTGCTCGTCGCGGTCAACTGGGCCGGGCGCACATCACGGGTCGACCTCTCCGACGCCGGAGAAGCCACGTCGATACTCGCCTGTAACTACAACGCTCCCGGAACTGATCTCGGTTCACTCACGTTGCGCCCCTACGAGGCGCGTGTCTTCCGTCTCGCGTAACGGCCTCATACGGTCGGTTGTGCCGATTTACTGGTACGATCGCACACCGGGTGCGATCGATCCGGAACAGACGTACAACCGACCGGATCACTCCCGCATCTGGACGATCTCGACCATCGAATAGATCGGGACATCGAGGATCTCGTCTTGGCCGTGCTTGTCAGTGAGTACGACCGCCGCTTCAACCTCACCGCCCCGGTTGCGGATGTGCTCGATCGTTTCGGTCATCGTCTGACCGGTGTCGATGTTGTCGTCGACGACGTAGCAACTCCGATCACGAATTGACGCGAAGTTCCGTGAGAACGAACCCGAGCCGCCACCACCCTTGTCGTCCCATTGATACTTGCTCGGCAGGTACACGCTGAGGTCAGTGTCAAGTTCGCGGCTGATGACTGTCGCCAGCGGACCGCCTGACTTTCCAATTCCGACCGTCAGATCGACCGGATCACTTTTGTCACCTAACAAGTCTGCCATCGCGATCCCAACGTGGGTCAGACGGTTGCTGTCACGGCCGATCGCACTCCAGTCTACGTGGACGTCCGACGGACTGGCCGCTCCCGGCAGTTCGTCGGCCCCTTCGCCGCTCTGATCGACAAGCCAGCTCGCTGTCTCCCTAGAGACGTTCAGTTCGTCGGCGATCTCGCCTTTCGAGAGACCGCGTTCCGTCAGCTCACCCGCACTGTCGATGAGTTCGTCGGTGGACTTCATTCGTCGACCCGTTCGGGCGCCGAGAATAAAACCACCTGTGGTCTGCGTTCGCAGGTGCGGTTGACGAACACGTCCGACGGACTGGCCGCTGCACGATCGATGTGATCGCGCCGACGTGTGTCCGTCCGCGATCGAGGCCACACACTGCGACTATGGAAACTCTTATCTGAATTCCTCGGCAACTACGGGCAGGATACATGACGGTGACGCTTATGGATTTCATGGCTGACTGGTGTGGACCTTGTAAGACACAGGAGCCTATTATCGAGGACCTCGAAGCGGACTATCCCGACGTCGAGTTCGAACGGATCGACGTCGACGAGAACCAAGACGTCGCCAACGAGTATCAGGTACGTTCGCTGCCGACGCTCATCGTCGAGAACGACGACGGCGTCGTCGAGCGCTTCATCGGCGTCACGCAGGCCGATGACCTCAAGGACGCACTGCAAGACGCCGGCGCTTGAAAATATCCTCGATTTTTACAGTTCTTCTTCGCGCAGTTCCAGTTCCCCGATGGTTTCGTAGGGGTCGGCTCCCTTGCGGATCTGATCGAGAATCAGGAACGCCTCCGTCGGCGACAGGAAGTGTCGACAGACCGCCCGCCCGAGATCGGTCGGGTTGAGTCCGTCGATAAACTCATATTCGAGGAGCTTCCCGATCGCGTGTTTGGTCGGAATCTCGCCGAGCATCCGAGCGTTGAGCCGCTTTGCCTCCGATCCCGCCAC
>JBEQBN010000030.1:0-9042 GCA_041639775.1 Halapricum sp. | reverse complement strand
ATGGGCTATGCCTTCTGGAAGCTGCGCCCGTACGGCGACGCCGTCGGCTCGACTGGCGGGATCGCCTCCGGCCCGATCACATTTATGCGGACCTACGACCAGATGTGTGAGACCATCGCACAAGGTGGTGCGCGACGGGGCGCCCAGATGGGCGTTATGCGGGTTTCCCATCCCGACGTCATCCAGTTCATCCACGCAAAGAACAAGGACGTCTCTCTCGCGGAGACGCTCCGGCTGAACGACCCTGATGATTTCACCCACAACTCCTTCCAGGAAGCGCTGGAAGAGGCCCGCGAGTTGATCGACGAGGACGGAAAGGTCCCCGAACACCTCCGTAACGCCGTCGAAGGCCATCTGTCGAATTTCAATATTTCCGTCGGAATCACCGATGACTTTATGGAGGCGTTGAACGCCGGCGAGGAATTCACGTTCACTAACCCGCGGACGGGCGAACCGCACATTGTCACCGAGGAAACCAAAGAGCTGTACGACATATTCGATCTCGGCGAGTACGTGGCGGTCGGCGAGGAACTGTCAGTACCCGCCGAAGAGATCTGGGACCACATCATCCAGGGTGCTCACGAGAACGGTGAACCCGGTGTCGTCTATCTTGAGCGCGCAAACGAGGAACATTCCTTTGACGTGGAGAAACACCCCGAGCACCGGATGCTTGCGACCAATCCCTGCGGTGAGCAACCACTTGAGGAGTATGAGGCCTGCAATCTCGGACACATCAACCTCTCGACGCTGGTCGACGAGGAGGCTCCTGACTGGCGCGTCTGGTCTGTGGCACACGCCGACGAATACGACTCGACAGCGGACGCCCTCGATGCCTTCCTCGAGGAGGCGATCGATTGGGATGAGTTCAATTACCGTATCGAGACTGGCACTCGCTTCCTCGAGGACGTCGTCACGATGTCTGACTTCCCCGTCCCGGAGATCGAACAGACGGTTCGGGAGATGCGCAAGATCGGGCTGGGCATTATGGGACTGGCGCAACTGTACGTCCAGCTCGGAATGAAATACGGCGAGGACGTTTCCGACCGGGTCGCTCGCCGGCTGATGACCCACATCAATCACGAGTCGAAGTGGGCCTCGCACGAACTCGCCCAGGAACGCGGGACGTTTCAGGACTGGGAGGACTCGAAGTACGCCGACCCGACCGAGTACGCTGAGTGGTTCGAGCACCACACCGGACTCGATGCTGAGGAGTGGGCTGATGGGTTCCCGATCCGCAACCACAACACCACGACGATCGCGCCGACCGGGACGACGTCGATGGTCGGCAACACAACCGGCGGCTGTGAACCCATCTACAACGTCGCATACTACAAGAACGTCTCCGATGACGTACAGGGCGACGAGATGCTCGTGGAGTTCGACGATTACTTCCTCCGGACGCTTGAGGAAAACGACCTTGACGTCGAGGCCGTCAAGAAGGAGGCCCAAGAGCAGATGGCCGCAAACGAGTTCGACGGCATCGACGGCCTCACGACGGTTCCAGATGCCATCGGCGAGCTGTTCGTCACGACCGGCGACCTAGACCCCAAACAGCACGCGTCGATCCAGTGTGCCCTGCAGGACGGCGTGGACTCAGCTATCTCCAAGACCGTCAACGCGCCCAACGACTCGACTGTCGAGGACGCCAAGGAGGCCTTCGAGTACATTTACGAGCACGGCGGCAAGGGCGTTACTTACTACCGTGACGGCACCCGTTCCAAGCAGGTGCTGACCACGCGCGCCCAGAACACCGAGTTTGCTGATATGGACGAAGGCGAGATCGTCGCGCGAATCGAGGAGGTCTTCGACGGCATCGAGGGCTTCCTCGAAAGTGAGGAAGTCCAGGCAGCGCTTGACGAATCTATCGCTGAGATCCTCGATATCGCCGATGGCGACGCCGACGAGTACGCCCAGAAGCGCTCGCGGCCGGACGTGCTCCACGGCGTCACCCAGCGGATCGACACCGGTTACGGGAAGCTGTACGTCAACATCAACGAGGACGAGAACGGCCGACCGTTCGAACTGTTCGCAAACATCGGCAACTCGGGTGGGTTCACCGCCTCGTTCACTGAAGCGCTCGCGAAGACGATCTCGACGGCGCTCCGAAGCGGCGTCGATCCCGAAGAGATCGCCGACGAGCTCCAGGGCATCCGTTCGCCGAAGGTCGCCTGGGACAAAGGCGAGCAGATCCAGTCGATCCCGGACGCCATCGGCACCGCGATGCGCCGGTATCTCGACGACGATATCGAACGGGCCTATCCCCAGCAGCAGAACCTTACCGAACTCGAAGACGAAGTGAACGAAGAGGCCGAAGTGGCTACAGAACCCCACTCCACTGACGGCGGGGCGGCGGCCGCCCAGGAGACGACTACCGGCGATCAGCAGGAACTGATCGACAAGGGCGAAAGCCCCGAGTGTCCCGAGTGTGGCTCGATGTCGCTGTACTACTCTGAAGGCTGCAAGACCTGCGAGAACTGCGGCTGGAGCGAGTGCTGACACTGGCTGCGTAGCGATTCGTCGATTCGACTACGACGACCGGTATTCTGTTTTGGCTACGCCCCCCAGACGAGCACGAGGGCGAGCATTGCGGCGATAAACACCGTCACAATTCCGGCAAACCCTGTCAGCTTCACACGTCTTCCGTAGGTGTCGAGGTCGCTGTTGGTGTAGAGTATCGTGACGAGCCGCGATGGATGCTTGAACGGGCTCGGTGGCCGTGGCTGTGGGATCCGTTCGCGGAGCTGTCGGTACTCGGTGTACGACCAGACGGTGTAGAGCGCGAGTCCGGATATCAACCCGAGCGTAGCGATGAACGCTACTAGCGACGCGATCCCGACTGGATCCGTGACACTGGCCCGTATCGACGCTTGGCCACTCCGGTAGACGAGGTATACCGTCCCAACGAGTGATAGCGTGAAGACAATCGGCGACCCGAGTATGAGACGTTTACTGAGGCTGTTGACCGCGCTGCGGTCGAACCCAAACAGCGTTTCGGACTGTTGTGATCCGTGTTCGTCCGCCGACCGCAATTCCGTGTTCTGCCCGGGATTGCGCACACCGATGGCGTGGAGTCCAGTCAAGACGGCAAGGAGGCTACCGAAACCGACGTATCTGAATGGGGCAAGCGTCATCTGGCGTTCGAGAGACGCCCGGCTTGGAGACTCCGGATCGACGTAGGCGGTAGCCGATGTGTCGGGTTCGTACGGTCTGAGGACATCGACCGCGTCACTCCGGAGGACGTACATCGGGTTGGTGTGTCCGGGGAACACTTGCCCGCTCGTGTATGTGGTCCCCTGATACTGATACGTGTGCTTGACAGAGAGACGATATGTGGCCCCGCGACTACCCCTTTCCTCAATCTCGGCCTCGGTAACCGTCGTATTGATTGCAACGGCGTCGTCGACGGCGCCCGACTGCTGGACGTAGTCGTACCCCCCGTAACCGGCAATCCCGAGTCCGGCGAGAAGTGCGATGATCGTCAGCGGCGTGATCGTGATCGGCACGCCACGTACAGACCACTGCATTGTGACAGTCTATCGGACAGGCAAGCCATAAATCTAGTGAGCGAGACGATACGGTGTCGCGTGCCGGCCCGACCGTCAGCACAAGACACAAGCTATCGTAGCGTAGACTGTCCAAGTATGACTGATTCGGGCGGACGGCCGTGTCCGCAGTGTGACCGGCCGATGTATCGTCGTCACTGCAAGTACGTCTGTCCAGTACACGGCGTCGTCTTCGACTGTGCGGATACGTTTTATTGATCGACTGCCGGCCCGTCGAGCACGCCGCGCCGCCGGAGGCGCCGATAGGCGGGCCCACTCACGAGCACCACCCCAAGCAGCGTCGCCGCCAGCAGCAATGACAGCGTCGATCCGGCCTCCTTGAGCGCGAACGTCCGCATCGACGCGCCGGCCAGCACGGTCGCGACAACCCACGGCGTCTCGCCGAGGAGCGTCCCGAGCGCGTAGCGTCCGACGGGCACCCCTGTCAGCCCGGCCGCATACGAGACGCCGTCGGCGGGCAGGGGCAGCAGGCGCGCGGCGATCAGTCCGCGGACGTCACCCGTCACGTCGACTGCCGAGCGACCGAGTGCGTGCAGCCGCGCGAGCGGCCCCCGTTCTCGCGGTACGTACCGGGCGAGCAGGTACGGCGGTAGACAGGTGTATACGGCCCCGGCCAGGCCGACCGGAATCCCCACTGCTGGCCCGTAGACAAAGCCGACGAGCAGCGATAGCGCCGAGATGGGCCACAGAACTAGCGAGCGGACGCCATATAGAACGACCAGCGCGAGCGCAAATAGCCCGGGCCGTTCGGTAAGCGCCAGCAGTGACCCGAGCGCCCGCTGTGGCGTGATCACGAGCATACCGAGGGCGCCGGTCGCCGCCAGCGCCAACCCGCCAGCAAGTTGGATCCGTACCTGCCGGTCCATCATCTGACGATGTGCTGGCGAAGGGAATACGCCTTGTGGTCGTGTCTTTCTTGCACACGCCGGCCCTTGAGTCGGTGTGGACAGCGATTCCGTGGAACTCGGCGTGACGCTGCTCGCCCACCTCGAAGACGAGTCGCTATCGGTCGCCGAGGCGATCGACCGTCTTGAAACTGTCACGACCGATCCCTACCTAACCCGGGAGATTCTCGATACGGCTGAGCTCCGCGGGATTATCGAGCGTGAGGACGGACTGATCCGCACGCGGTCCGGCTCGTTCGTCCGCTTCGAGAGCCAGGTCGTCTCCCGGGAAGGGGATTTCGAGTGTCGACGGTGTGGCTCGTCACTGTCGACCGGCTATTTCATCCAGTTTGAAACCGGCGAGCTCGGGCCTTTTGGCTCTTCGTGTATTCGGAAGGTAACTGGCCGTGAGGATTGATACAGTCGGTTGTAACGACGTACCGGTACGATCGCATACCGAGTGGCTCGGTCCGGAACAGACGTACAACCGACCGTATGCGAACAGTGGGCCTTACAGCCGGTAGACGAGTTGCTCGCCGGTGTCGAGTCCGTTCCGCAGCGCCGCGTGGAGCCGTGCCTCACCGGGGATCCAGTCACCCACGAAGTACAGGTCGTGCTCTTCGGCTGCGGAATCCAGCGGTCCCTGCCTGGCGGCGTCGTCCGGCAGGGCGTATCGCCAGCCTTGCTGGTCGGTCCAGTCGGGCTCGACGAGGCGTTCGTCGTCAAGCAAGTCCGCCGTCAGATCGATCAACTCAGCGACGTTTGTTTCGGGGTCGCGCTCGAAATGGCGTTCTGACCAGTCTTGGCCGGCTTGGACAACCAACAGCGACTCGCCATCGGGGACGTGGCCCGGTTTACACTCCTCGCGGGCGACCCATCCGATCTCGTGTTCTTTGTCCGTGTTGATGACCGCGTAGTAGGGCCGATCCAACTCAAAAGGATAATGCAGGACTGCTGTCCAGACACTCCGGTAGGGAACGGCGTCGATCGCCTCAAAGAGGTCCTCTCGCAGGGGGTCGTCCCAGTCGGCCGTCCGAACGAGTTCGGCCGTCTGTGGAGCTGGCGGGTTGACGACGAGTACGTCGAATGGCCCCCACGACGTCCCGTCGGTGTCGGTGAGCCGCCACTGCTCGCCCTCACGGTGGATTGTTTCGACACGCGTGTTCCGGTGGATTGTCGCGTCAGTGCGATTGAGCAAGCGTTTGGCGATCTGGGTCAGACCCGACTCGTAGCTCCACTTGTGGCCGTCACTGTCTCTCCCGGGACCGATCTCACCGTCGGCCTCATAGGCGTGGATTGGACCCTCCGTGTCGATTAACCCGTCCGCGTCGATGGTCTCGGTGAGCAGTTCGGTTACCCGGGGGTCGTCGTCTTTGAGGTAGTTTGCGCCGTAGTCGTAGGTGACTGTGCCTTGTCGACGGGTGGCTGCCCGACCGCAGAGGCCGCCTGATTTTTCGAGGATCGTCACTGCAGTGTCCTCGATCGCTTGATCGATCACGTACGTCGCGGCCGCGGCCGCCGCGCCGGCGCCGACGACTCCGATCGTTGTCATAGCCACGTTTAGGATCGGACCCTCAAAACTGCCCGCTTTGGACGCTTCCTTGTCTGAAAGCAAATGAACGACCATATGAGATGGCTCGGCTGTGATCGCCGAAGACGCACTCAAACGGTACAACAACTACGTGCTGGCCGTCTTGATTCCTGGTGTCGGCCAGCACAGTAGCGACCGGTGACCGGGACTGTCGAAGTCCTGCGATGCTGGACTGCTCCAGTTTGTAGCTTGGTCGCCCGAACACACCGAATGTATGATATCCGGTCAAAACCGAGAGCGACACGTCTTCCCGTGAGCCGCCCGTGGAGATTACTCGTCGCCGTTGACCTCGCTGGCCAGAGCTTCGAAGGTCGCGACGCGCTCAGCGTGGGCGTTGTGCTGGTGGATCGACTCGTCGTTGGACTGTTCCATACGGACGATTGCGTCGTCGTCCAGGTCGGGATACGCCTCGACGACTCCTTCGGCCATCGAGCGGACACAGTCCTCGACGAACTTGGCGTCGCTGTGGGACTGGTAGGTCATATGGTCCTCGTCCGGGCGCTTTGCCAGGTTATAGATCCGGGCGCTCATTGACTCGCGGGCGATCTCGATGAGTTCGTTGAGATCGACCGGTGGGTCCCCAGCAGTCTCGACGGTCAGCGTTGCGTGGCCTCGCTGGGAGTGACCCGGCTGTGGTACTTCTTCAAGGAACTCGTCGATGACCTCCTCTTCGACGTCCAGATCGGTCAGCGTCTGACGAGCACGCGCCACGGACATTCCCTGGCTGCAGGGACAGACCGTCATACCCGTAACTTCGGCACCGATTTCCTCTCTAGTCCCGTCTTCAGTGGCCGTTGCGGAGGCGATGATAGTTGCGGTCGATTGTGTCGGTTTCTCGCTTACCGGTGTCTCCTCGCGCGTGACGTACTCCGCTTTCATTTTCACCTCGGCCTGCTCAGTGTAATCGTGTTTCTCCAGCAGGCGTTCGGCGGCCTCACCACAGACGTTCTCGACCCGGTAGACCTCTTCGGCGACTGCGGCTTCCAGTGTCTCGTCGATGACCTCCATATTGCGGGACATATCCGCCCCTTTTCGCCAGGACGGCAGGTCCACGAACACCTCGAATTCAGCCATCAGAACGATCGGCCGCTTGTTCTCGCGACCGAGTTTGACGAGTTTCTCGACGCCAGTGACGCCGACCCGATTCAACCCTACGGTAACGTCCGGGCTCGTCGCCTGGACGTCCGGCAGCTGCTCGCTCATTCGGCCGTTCCTACGGGCGAACTGAGGTTAGGGCTTTCGGAAGTGCCAGTTATCGAAAAGCGCCACTCACCCGAGCGTGTCATCGGGCAGCGGTGGGCTCGGATTCAACTCACGGAACATCGCAGCGAACGCGTCGTCGTTGAACTCCGAGAGCGTCTCGTCGAGTTGCTCGCGAACCTCTTCTCGCCGTTCGGTGAGCTCGGCATATTCTTCGCTTTCCTCCAAGGTCGACTGACTCTTGTTCGCCTGCAACGTTGCGAGTTTGCTTGTCAGCGAATAAAACTGCTGGAACTGTTCGTCGTATTTCGCGCACGTGAGCAGTCGCTCGACAGTCTCGAACAGTTCTGATCGCGAGACCGGTTTGGTCAGGTAATCGTCGAAGGGCATCTCGATGATGTCGAAATTCGGATCGACGGCCGTCACCATCGCGACTCGCGTTTCGATCCCACGCGAGCGCAAGGTCTGCAGCACTTCGTCGCCGGACATCTCCGGCATTCGGCGGTCCAGCAACACGACGTCGACTGTTCCGTCGACCGCGTCTAGCGCCGCCTGGCCGCCGTAGGCCGTCCGCACGGTATACTGCTCACGCAGTTGTGCGGCATAGGCGTCAGCGACGTCCGGTTCGTCGTCTACGACGAGTACCGTCTGTGTGTCACCGGATGTCATTCGAGTATGTGAGGAACGTTTGCCAACAACCAAAAGGATTCCGGCCACGGGTTGCTGAATCGACATTATCTCTCCGACGTCGGGCGATTGTCCTACGCCCGGCAGCGTTGCCGCCCTAGTTGGTGGCCCACCGCCACCGTTATACTGCCCCGCCTGTCAGTGACAGGTATGAGTTCGGACCTGGCTGCGACGCTGCATACGAGTGAAGGCGACATCGAGGTACAGCTGTTCGATGAGCGCGCACCCCGGACAGTTGAGAACTTCGTCGGCTTGGCAGAAGGCGCAAACGACTACGAGAACACTAAGATCGCACCGGGTACCGGCGCCTGGGAAGACCCCGATACCGGCGAAAAGCGTATCGACCCGCTCTATGACGGCGTGGCGTTTCATCGTGTGATTGAGGACTTTATGGTCCAGGTCGGTGACCCGCTGGGCAACGGCCGCGGCGGCCCCGGGTACACCTTCGACGACGAGTTCCACGAGGAACTACGCCACGACGGTCCCGGGGTCCTCTCGATGGCCAACCGCGGCCCGAACACCAACGGCTCGCAGTTTTTCATCACGCTCGCGGCCCAGCCTCATCTCGACGACAAACACCCCGTCTTCGGTGAAGTGATCGACGGGATGGACGTCGTCGAGGCCATCGGCTCGGCGGATACCGACGCCAACGACAACCCGACATCGCCGATTACGCTAGAAAGCGTCGATATCCATCGGGAATAGTCGCAAGCACTTCGTAATCGCAACTGCCATCCAAACCGTTTATACTGGGCGGGGGGCAACGACGCTATATGGCGAAAGAGCAGACGGAGGTTCGCGAACTCGACGAGGGTAGCTACGTGATGATGGACGAGACGCCGTGTAAGATCACCGGTTACAGTACGGCCAAACCGGGCAAACACGGCAGCGCCAAGGCCCGAATCGAAGGCAAGGGCGTCTTCGACAGCAAGAAACGATCGCTCTCCCAGCCAGTTGACGCGAAGGTGTGGGTCCCGATCATCGAGCGCAAGCAGGGCCAGGTCGTCAACGTCGAGAGCGACGAGCTGCAGGTTATGGACCTCGAGACTTACGAGACGTTCGTGATGGTCAGTCCCGACGAGGCCGATCTGAGTCCTGACGACGAAATCGAGTTCCT
>JBEQBN010000029.1:0-9101 GCA_041639775.1 Halapricum sp. | reverse complement strand
CGCTGGATCTCATACCGGCTTTCGGTCCAGTGTTCCGGCCGGGCGTAGGCACCCATCGTCTTCGGATCCGAGGGATCAAGCGTGTACTCGGGATCGCGCGGCGGGAGGAACTCGCTGACTTCCTCCTCGTCCGGAATGTTCGCGGGTTCCTGAACGTGTGTCAGGATGAAGCCGTCGAAGTTCGACAGCGCGGGCAGGTTGACCTGCTCGGCGACGCGGAAACCCAGTAGGACGTGATCGATCGCTTCCTGAACGTCCTCGGCGTGGAACTGGAGCATCCCGCCGTCCCGTTCCGCGAAGGCGTCGGTGTGGTCGGCCCAGATAGAGAGGGGAGCCGACAGCGACCGGTTGGCGACCGCCATCACGATCGGCAGGCGCATTCCAGCCGCAGTAAAGAGCGGTTCGCTCATCAGCTTCAGGCCCTGACTGGACGTCGCAGAGAACGCGCGAGCGCCGGCAGCCGACGCGCCGATGCACGTCGAGGCGGCGTTGAACTCGCTGTCGACCTTGATGAACTCACTGTCGAGTTTTCCGTCGGCGACCAGTTCAGAGAGCTTCTCGACGACGCCAGTCTGTGGCGTGATCGGGTACGCCGAAACGACATCGGGATCGGCAGCCATAACGCCTTTTGCGACCGCCGATGTCCCTTTCATCACTTCCTGTTCGTCCGAGGGATTCTCCCGTTGGGAAGGGTCAGCTCGGGCCATATTATGCGTCCTCCCGTACCATTTCGATTGCGTCAGTCGGGCACACGTCCGCACAGATGCCACAACCCTTGCAGTAGTCGAGATCGAACGCGTAGAAGTCCTCACCTTCGACCGGCTTGGCGGCCTGGTCGGGACAGTACGTTTCACACTGTCCACACTCGATACAGGTGTCTGGATCGACGACCGGTTTGAACTCGCGCCAAGAACCGGTTTTGTTCGCTCGGGACGTGTTTGGCTCTGCGACGACACCAGTCGTGATTTCCAGATCTTCGTATGGATCCTGTGTGTTGCTCATGCGTGTACCTCCGAATATGCGTCGGTCGTCGCTGCGACGTTCTTTTGGCCGATCTCGCCACCGAACTTGCGCGTGATAACCGCTTCGAGACTATCCGTGCTCAGTTTGTCCGTCGCGCCGGCAAACGCCCCCAACAGTGCCGTGTTCATAATCGGGCGCCCGAGGTTCTCCAGCGCGATCTCAGTCGCGTCGACAGTGACAATCTCCGCGTCAGTGTCGATATCTACGTCCGCAGGATCAGCGTCAGTGTTGACGAGCAAGGTTCCGTCCTCGTTGATCCCTTTCGTCACGTCCACGTACTCGAGTAGACTCGTGTCCTGGACGATGACGAAGTCCGGCTGTTCGACGTGACTTCGCTCAGTGATTTTTTCGTCGCTGTAGCGTACGTAGGCCTCAACGGGCGCACCGCGTCGTTCGACACCGAACGACGGTGTCGCCTGTGACCAGATGCCCTCTTCGTGGCCAGCCTGTGCAAGCAGTTGGGCAAGCGTAACTGACCCCTGTCCGCCGCGTCCGTGAATTCGTATCTCATACATCGTGTATCCCTCCGGAATGGTCCCTGACAGCCACACCGACGCAACCCGTCGGTATTTGGACCACCGTAAACAACTCTATGTTTTCCAGCCACTCACTATTTGACCCCCAAAATACGGGGTGTTTAAGAGATATGCCGATATGGTTCAGAAACGTTCATCATCGTAGGAAAAATCGTTACAGATTCCCGAATTATCAATTATAAACTTTCTCGGACAGTTATCCCCTGACAGACTGAGATACGTAGTCGAGAGCGTCGTGACGAGCGAATTGAACTGTCTGCAATCGGGTAGTCCCTATAGCACGCGACACCCCCAATATTTGGGGTGGTGCGTGGCAAGTAATAACAAGACCGGTAGATTGAGACGGCGGCAAGATATTATAATAAGATATATTATAATAGGACCGACCGAATATCCAGAAACACACATATAGAGCCAAACGACCGACATTGATACCTGCCGGAGGGTATCTATAACGAACAATACGATGATATATCCATCTTGATCCGCCAACGTTATACCCTAGCCACTGTCAGAGGGTGGTATGACTTTGCACGCCAGAGAGATCAACCAGGATGTCAGAGAGCTGGGCGAACTCCTGGGATCGGTCATCAAACATCAGAGCTCAGAGGAGGCGTTTGACCTCGTCGAGACGGTACGGAACGCGGCGATCCACTACCGACGCGGCGAAGCCGACAGTCGTGAGCCGATTCACGACACACTCGATCGCCTCTCACCGGAGAAACAGGATGTGATCGCACGTGCGTTCACCACCTATTTCGAGCTGATCAATCTCGCTGAAGAACGCCAGCGTGTTCGGGAAATCAGAGAGGGCAGTCAAGACGGGACCCTTGAGGACAGTGTCCGGGAGGCCGCGGAGTACCTGTATCAAAACGACGTCGATCCGGAGACCGTCGAATCGATCCTCGACGATATTCTCATTCAGCCTACGTTTACCGCCCACCCGACCGAAGCGCGACGAAAAACAGTCAAGGCGAAGCTCCGAGACATTTCCGGCGATCTCGAGGTCCTCGATGAAGTACGGCTCACAGACAACGAGGACAAGCGACTTCGACAGAACGTCCGCGCGCAGGTGACGAGTCTCTGGCAGACGCCACAGGTCCGGGATCGGCGACCCGAGGTCACTGACGAGGCCCTAAACGTGCAGTGGTATCTCGAAAACGTCTTGTTCGATATCATCGACGAGGTCTACGAGGAATTCGAGTGGGCACTGGACGACGTCTACGAGTCTGATATCGACATTCCGAAGCTCTATGAGTTCCGTTCGTGGGCTGGCTCCGATCGCGACGGCAACCCGTTTGTAACGCCTGAAGTCACTGCCGAGACGCTCGAACGACAACGTGACGTCGTGCTCCCGCTGTATCGGGACCGACTGAAGGAACTGTCTGGCGTGCTAACACAGGATGGCCGACAGATCGACGTCGGAGAGCGCTTCCAAGAGCGGCTGGACGAACACTGCGATCGGCTGCCGGACGTCGCCGAAGAAGCCAAGGAACGCTACCCGAACGAGCCCTACCGTCAAAAGCTCAAGCTGATGCGCGAGTCGGTGCTCCGAGTATCGGACGTCCGGTCGGGCGGGTACACCGATAAAGAGGAGCTGCTCGAAGATCTGCGGATCATCGCCGAAAGTCTCGAACAGAACGGTGCAGAACAGATCGCCGAGCGGTACGTCGAGCCACTTGTCCGGAAGGTCGCGACCTTCGGATTTAGTCTCGCGAGCCTCGATCTGCGAGATCACCGCGGGATGCACACCGATGCCATCGACGAAGCACTCGACCAACAGGAAGGCATCGATTACAAAGGAATGGACGAGCAGGAGCGCCAGGAATTCCTGACTGAGGCAATCTTACAAGACGAGCCGGTCATCGACATCACGGACAGAGACGAACTCTCCGACGACGCCGAACGTGTTCTCAGACGGTTCGAAGAGGCGGCAAACTGGCAGAGAGAGTTCGGTGTCGACGCGATTGATACCTACGCTATCAGCTGGTTCGAAGAGCCAAGCCACGGGCTGGAGGTGCTGTTCCTCGGCGACCAGGCCGGCATCGTCGATCTGCCGGGCTATTGTGGGTTCGACATCGTCCCGCTGCTCGAAAGCGAGTACGCACTCTCGGGCGCACGACGAATTATGGGGACGCTGTTCGAGAACGAGGCCTACACACAGGCACTGGAGGCGCGCAACGACACCCAGGAAATTATGCTGGGGTATTCCGACTCCAACAAGGAGAACGGCTATCTCGCCGCCCAGTGGTCGCTGTACCGCAACCAAAAGCGACTGGCGGCAATTCACGACGATTACGACGTGGACTTGCGGCTGTTCCACGGTCGCGGGGGGTCAATTTCCCGCGGCGGCGTCCCGATGCACGAGGCGATGCAGGCGCTGCCCAACGAGACCTGCAACGGGCAGATCAAGTTTACCGAACAGGGCGAGGCAATCGCCGAGAAGTACGCCAACGACAGTATTGCCGAGCGGAATCTCGAACAGATGGCCAGCGCGCAGGTCAAGGCACGTCACAACGCGATGCACGAGCCCATCGAAGAAGTCCCCGACAAGTGGATGTCAGCAATGGAGACCGCGTCCGATGCCGCTCGTGAGGAATACCAGGGACTACTTGAGACCGACGGATTCGTTGATTTCTTCGGGCAGGCGACGCCGATCGGCGTCATCGAAGACCTCAACCTCGGCTCCCGGCCCGCCTCCAGAAGCGGGGAGCGTAGCGTCGAGGACCTCCGTGCGATCCCGTGGGTGTTCTCTTGGACACAGGCTCGCTGTATTATCCCGGGCTGGTACTCGCTGGCTTCCGGGTTAGATGCCTATCTTGAAGATGGCGGGGACATCGAGACGCTCCAGAAGATGTATGAAGAGTGGCCGTTCTTCAACACAATTCTGGACCACGCGGCACTGGCGCTGGCCCGCACCGATATGGAAATCGCGGAGCAATACGCCGACCTGGCCGACGACGACCTCCGCGAGCGTATTTTCCCGATGATCCGCGACGAATACGAGAACGCAGTCGATATGATACTTGAGATCACCGGGCGCGATGTCCTTACCCACCGCGAGTGGCTCGAAGAGAACCTCGAGCGTCGTAATCCATACGTCGATCCGCTAAACCTCCTTCAGACCCGGCTGTTGGCCCAGAGCCACCTCACCGAGACCGAAAAGCAAACGCTCCGGTTGACCGTCCACGGCATCGCTGCCGGGATGAAAAACACCGGATAACAAGCGGAAAGATCGACCAACAGCGGTTGTATCAGCTACCAGTCGTTCTGCGCGAGTACGGAATAATTTATTTATGTCCGGGTAAACATATTCGACAGGAATGACGCTACATACAATCCTACTAGCAGTCGGACCGGAAGACAACGACCGTGCGCAAGCACTCGCCGAGGCCGTCGTTGAGGTCGGGAAACCGGCTGACGCAGCGGTCGTCCTCGCGCACGTGTTCACAGACAACGAGTTCCAGCAGACCGTCGAACGGCTTGACTTCGACGACGATATGGCCGACCCGAACGAGGTCGCGAAGCGACACCAGACCATCCGAACAATGGCGGGACTGTTCGACGAGGCCGATATCGACTACTCGATCCGCGGTGAGGTCGGCGAACACGCCGAGGAAATCATCGATCTCGCGACGAAAGTCGAGGCCGACCGAGTCGTCGTCGGTGGCCGCAAGCGCTCGCCGACCGGCAAAGCCGTCTTCGGTTCGACGGCTCAAGCCGTGATGCTCGATGCACCCTGCCCGGTAACGTTCGTCCGCGGCGAAGACGTACAGTAACGGCTGTCGCGAGGTTTTTGATCGAAGCAATCACTTGATCAGCGCAGCCTCGATCAACTCGAGCGGATGGCGGATATCGTAACCGGTGCCGTGTTCCATTTGGCTCGCGCAAGTCGGACACTCAGTCATCCCAGTCGTCCCCTCCGATTCCTCCATATGCTCGAACATCTCGGAGCCGATCTCCATCGACTTCTCGTACTTTTCGGATTTCCAGCCGTAAGTACCCGAGATGCCTGAACAGGAGTCGCCGACGTCCTCGATTTCGACGCCGTCAAGGTCGCGGAAGAGTTCGACAGCCTGTCGCTCGAGCCCTTGGTTGCGCGCGTGACACGGGGCGTGGTAGGAGAACTCCTCGGCGAGTTCGCCCGAGACTTCCGCCTGCTCGAGTTCCTTGCGGACATCGGTGTGAATCCGGAGGTACTCGACGGCATCATACGTGTGGGCAGCGAGGTCGTCGATGCCGTCGATGTCGAACAACTCGGGGTACTCGTTTCGCAACGCCATCGAACAGGACGTACACGAGGCAACGACATCGGCGCCCTCTTCGATTGCGGCCGTGAGTTCTTCGACGTTGGTTTCGGCGTGACGACGGGCGTCATCGAGCATTCCGTTTGCGAACATCGGCGTCCCCGAACACTTCTGGGGTGGCACCATAACCTCATAGCCGAAGTGCTCGTAGATTCGGACCAGGGCCTTCGCGACTTCCGGCGTGTTGTAATTCGAGTAGCAACCGTGGAAGTACGCGATCTTCTTATCGTCAGATTGGACTTTCGCGCCGCCGCGTTCGGCCCACCACTGACGGAAGGTCTGGGTAGCGAATTCGGGGAACTCCCGTTCGCTGGGGATATGCATCACCTTCTCCATCGCCCACCGGACTGGGCCAAAGTTCATAAAGAAGTTGGCCGTCCGCGGGAACATACTCGCAAAATACGCTGAGGTCCGGTAGTTGGCGAGGATCCGGTTGCGGATGTATTTGATTGAGAGCTTCGACATCTGGTTGTCGACGTACTCTCCCCGGGCAGTGTTGTGCATCTGGGCTAGATTGACTCCAGACGGACAGGACGTGTCACACCGAAGACAGTTCGAACACTCCGAGATCGACGGATCGATCTCGTAATCGTCGTCGGTCTGTTTGAGACGCCACTGCTCGGGCCCCTGGAACTTCGGCCCCGGGAAGTCATCATCGACTTCCGCGACCGGACAGTTAGTGTCACAGGTCGAACACTTGTAACAGGAATCCGCACCGGGACGAAGATCGAACCCCTCGTCTTCGGGGAAAACCTCAAGTGGCTCGTATTCTTCGCCCGTGTTCGGTACGACTGGGTCAAACTGCGTTGGGTCTCTAGCGTCGCTCATTGTGCCTCCTGTGCCGCGAGACGGCCGGCGTGGTATCCTGTGGCGATCGAGACACCGCTGCCGGATTTTTCGGCGGCAAAGTCATATCCACCGAGAACTGAGCCGGCGGCTCGCAGGTTTTCGAACTCGGGAGTCTCGCCCGAATCGAGTGGCCGTAGTTCGGGATCGGGATCGACGCCGAACCCGGCGAAGGGGTGCTCGCCGAAGACAGCCTCGTCGAACCAGTCATACCGGTCGTCGGGATGGGCAACGTGACAGTCGAAGATCGGCTCGTAGACGCTGTCACGATCGGACTCGACACCTTTCCCGACGAGTCCACCGGTCGCAAGGACGTACTGGTCGGCGCTGAAGGGGATCCGGGCGTCCTGTTTGTCGACGTACACGGCCTCGATACGGTCCTGGCCGTCAAAGGAGACGACCGGATTGCCACTCTCGAAGCGACCGCCGACCTCATCGAAGGCGTCAAAGAGTCGATCCTCCAGCCGGACGCCAGGTAGTGACGGTGGTGTTGCCGGCACCTCGAAGACGTCGATGCCGAGTTCCGCTTCCAGGGCCGCTCGCACACCGGCGGCGTCGGCGTCACCGAGAACAGCCGGCAGGCCGATGCGCTGTTCGTCCTCGATCAACGGGTTGAGGCGTTCGATCAGGGCGTCTCGGGCCCCACGCTCGCGGCCCCGTACTTCCACAGGGCCGTTGTTCTCAAGGAGTTTAGCGTAGCGGGTGACTTTTGCGTCGTCCATCAGGTCACCGGGGAACTGAATCGTCTCCCCGCGCACGTCGAACGGAACATCTGCGGCCTCGAGATGGGCCGCAACGTGCGGTGCGTCGAAATCAGGCATCGCCTCGAACCCGACTAACAGGAGGTCACGGTCGTCGCTGGCGAGCCCGGCGGCCGCGCCGCTGGGATACCGAGCGGTCGGCTTGACCGTCCCGCCGTAGGTCGGTAGCAGGGCATTTGTGTCGGTGTGCCCGCCCCGGTAGCCGTCAGCGACCTCGTCAAACATCGACATCGCCTCTCTGACGGTGTCCTCGCCGACAATGCGATACGGGTGCTCCTCGGGGAGGCCGGAAATGGCGTCGTAGGGGTCGGTCAACGGCCCCTCACCGTCAGGGGTGTATCCGAGCACGTCGATCAACCCCGATGCCTGTCGGAGCGTACTCTGCTTGTAGGTCACCAAACGCGTGTCAGCGCCCTCGCGGGCGGCCGAAATCGCACTCGACAGCCCTGCGAGACCGCCACCGATCACCAGTACGTCCGACTCAATAGCCATCGGTCTCGCCTCCGTCGGCCGCGACATCGGCACTCCCTGGCCCGCCTGGCTGGTCGGCCCCGGCGTCAAAGGCTGCGAAGTCGACCGGGTCGCCATCGGCGGGGTCGTTGTCGCGGTTCTGGGTCGTCGCGTGCATCGCGTAGTTCAACATCCCCTGTGAGAGTTGCTCACCCCAGAGGGCGTGGCGCTGGCCCTTCCAGCGCTCTTGGAGAAGTTCGTCCCAGGCCTCTCTGGCGATTTTCTCGTCGAAGGTTTCGCCGTCGGCACTGGCGTTGTGGAGTTCACTGGCCAGTCGATGAGCACACATCCCGCCCTGGCAGTTGCCCATCGAGGCGCGAGTACGGATACGGACGGCGTTGAGGTCCGAGCCGGACTGTTCGATGGCGTCTTGGACCTCTGCGCGCGTGACGCCTTCGCACTCACAGATGACTGGGTTCGGGTCGTCAGTCTTGAGTACCTCGTCCGCACGCGAGCCGAGCCGTTCGACGCTGCGCCGTCCGATCGGAGATCGGAGGCCGAACTCGTCCATATAATCTCGCAGTACAGAGAAGTCCTCACTGCCCGGCAGTGGCTCGTCGGCAGTGCGACACTCTCGGTCGATACCGAACTGTTCGCAGACGTGGTCGCTGATCTCCTCGGCCATCATCCGATAGGTCGTGAACTTCCCGCCGACAATACTCGTCATCCCGTCCAAGTCGTCGCGTTCGCTGTGATCCAGCAGGAAGTAGTCCCGAGTGATGTCCGTCGGGTCGTCACTACCGACATCTGGCGGTTCATACAGCGGGCGCACGCCCCAAAACGAGCGGATCGTCCGGGCCTCATCGAGCATCGGGACGAGTTCTTTGAGCGTGTCGATCATCAGATCGACTTCCCACTGCTCTTCGGGGTAGTCCTCGGGGTCTTCGACTTCCTCGTCGGTCGTCCCGAGGATCGCTGTCGTCTCGTGGGGGACCACGATGTCGGCGTCGCCTTTCGGTCGACAGCGGTTGATAACCGTGTCGACCTGCCTGATATTCATAATCGTCATCACGCCTTTCGAGGGGCGGACCTCGATGTCGACGTCGGCCATATCGCCGATCCGACCCGCCCAGGCCCCGCTGGCGTTGACGACGTAGTCGGCGCGGATCTCCTCGGTG
>JBEQBN010000028.1:0-9219 GCA_041639775.1 Halapricum sp. | reverse complement strand
AACACGACCAGCAGTGTCACCAGCGTGGCGAGAAAGCCCGCGGGGAGTGTCGCGCGTTCGACCCACCTCGTGGCTCTCATACTACTGGTGGTTGGCCGGCAACGGTTCGGTCTTTCGACAGCGGTCAAGTGGTGTGCTGTGTTTGGAGTGCTGTCGCAGTTGCCGTCGGCGTCGCGGTCGCATCGTTAGTTGCTGACGACCTCGCGGGCCCAGTCGTCGATCCACGTATCGACGTTGCCCTGCAGGCGGTCGTAGCCGAAGGTTACCGCCTCGGGCGGTTCGTAGGCGTACTGGTCGAATTCTTCGCTGAGCTGGGCGTCTGTGACGGCGGGGAACTGAACGTTCCGTTCTGCGATCTGGGCCTGATGTTCCGGCTGGAGCATAAAGTCCATAAACAATCGGGCCAACGCGGGGTGGTCCGTGTCGGCAAATCGAGCCATTGCTTCTGGATTGGCGTAGCCCTGATCGTTGATGAATCCGACCTGATGGCGCGACATATCGACGCCCTCGCCGTGGTAGTAGACCTGGTCGGTCGAATAGGAGACGACCATCGGGGCTTCCTCGTTCGTGTAGGCGTTGTAGGCCGGCTCCCAGTCGTTGAGCACCTCAACGCCGTTATCGACTAGCCCCGACCAGTAATCGAGATAGCCGTCTTCGCCCTTGGCATCGAGTGTCCAAAGGACAAACGCCCGTCCCGGATCCGATTGCCGGGCGTCCTGTGTGATAAGTGCGTCCGCGTACTCGGGTTCGAGCAGGTCGTCGAAGGTTTCGGGTGCGTCAACGACATCTTCGTCGTACACCAGACTGATATACCCAGTGTCGTAGGGAATGGCCCGCCCGTCGGGATCGATCTCCAGTTCCGTGTTGATCGCGTCGTTTCGGTCAAGGTGGTCTCGAGTGTACAGGAACAACGATGAGTCGAGTTGCTCGTCCGCCCGGACGAGCTCACCGGTATTGAGTCCGACATACAGATCCGCGTCGATCGGGGCGCCCTGTTTTTTGCGCTGGATATACTGGTTGACACCGTTCTCGGGCACGGCAAACTCGACGGTCACTTCGGGATACTCCGCCTCAAAGGCGGACTTGAGGTAGTTACCGGCTGTGCCGTCACCGGTGAACGACGAGTACGTCCCGACGGTAAGTGTCCCGCTGGGCGTGCCGTCGACCGTCGCGCGGGTCCGTGTAGCAGTGTCGCCGGTCTCCGTACGGTCGTCTGTCTCCGAAACGCTACAACCTGCGAGCGCGACAACCGAGCCGGCCCCCGCAGTTCTGAGAAAGGTGCGTCGTCTCATTAGTCGGTTGTTGTACTCAGTGGTATTAAGCGACACGCAAGGAGAACATCACCTATACACTGACCAGGCGCAATACCACGGCCGTCAGGCCGCGTGGATACGCGCCGTCACTCTGGGTAACAGACCACCGTTCAAACGTCTGCTCCGAGTTTCACAAAGCGAAGTTTAAGTGACAGACCAACCTACAATATAATAGAAATCAGTCGGAGTGAAGCGGATTCCGACCCGTCCTACGGAGGCGGCCTGCCCGCCCCAAGCACTGAGACAGTATCCGGAACCAGCCCGGTGAACGGTTGGTTCCTTTGATGAGCCAGCGCGGTGCCGGACTGCCGATAAACACCACAGAAAGTAACTCCGAGTCCGTTGAAGTTGTCGGACTCCCCGTGGCAAAACCAACTCTGGGAGTCCGAACACGACCGACGATAGGAGTACCGGGGGCTTGGCACTCCCAGCAGTCCCATTCGTCCCAGTCCGCGAACACCGCGCTCAGATTCGCACTGACTGGGTGTTCGGTGGGACTGTCAAACCTGAAACTCCCACCGTTGAGCGGAATCGAAGATCCCGCGATGCGAGGCAATCTCCGATTTCCATCCGCTCAGGATTCCTCCGCGTTGTCGGGCTACGCCCGACTGCCTGGGAGAGCTTCGCTCTCTCTGTTCACGCGGAGGAGGATGTCAACGAGGCTGTATCGACTGAGACGACCCTATCCAGATACGGACATCGGTCTGGCCACGAGGCGAACGTGGACAGGCCGAAAAGAAGGGACAAACAGCTATCGTCGGACCGTAACTACTCGCCGTATTCCTGTAGTGCTTCGTATGCCCGGGTGGCATACATCAGAGCCGGACCGCCGCCCATAACAACGGCGATCTCAAGCGCCTCGATGACTTCCGCTTCGGTCGCGCCCGCTTCCAAAGCGCCGTCGAGATGCCAGGCAATACAATCTCCACAGCGGAGGTTGACACCGAGCGCGAGTGACATTAGTTCCTTCGTTTTGTTGTCCAACGCGCCGTCCGCTTCCGCAGAGTGGACGAACCCAAGGAACGATTCGACAGAGTCGGCCTCACCGGCAAATGACTGTACGTTCTGTTTTTTCTCTGCAACGTCTTCTTTTGGGGATGCCATCGTCAATGTAACCGACGGGTTGCAGGATCATAATAGTATTCGCGCACGATTTTTGGTGCAATATTTGCCTACAGTTGACGGTTCCACTCGTCGGTGGCAAACTGCTTGTCAGCGAGATCGCGAGCCTCGGCAAGGACGTCCTCGGACAGTTCGCCCACAGTGATATCGTAGTAGTCACCGGCGGCCTCGATCATCGTCTCGATAACCTCACTTCGGCTGGCGTCGACGTGATCGTTGATGCGAGCGACGCGTTTCTCGGCGGACGCGACGGCCTTATCCGAGACCTTTTCCTCGCCAATGCGAAGCACACGTAACATCTCCGCGATGTCGAGATCGTAGCTCATCGTCGTGTGATGCACGACACCATTGTCTGTCCGAAGCTGGGCGGCTCCGCCGATCTTGCCGTCAGGATGTGCAATGTCGTTGAGCGGCTCGTGACTGGCCTCGAGTCCGACTGCCTGGAGCGCGTCGATAGCGAACTGATCGAGTTCGGCGTAGCTCGCTTCGACGTCATCGGAGACGGCCGAGCGGGGGAGATACAGCGAGTAGGTGATCACCGCACCCGGCTCGACGTACATCGCGCCGCCGCCGGTGATCCGGCGAACCACGTCGATGTCGTGTGCCTCGACGTAGTCAGTGGCGACCTCGTCGGCATAGGCCTGAAACCGGCCCAGCGGCACCGCGGGCCCGTCGCGATACCAGAACCGCAGCGTCGGCTCAATCTCGCCGTCGCCCAGCCGGTCGATCAAGACGCGTTCCAGAGCCTGTTGGACCGGCTCGCTGTAGGTACCCGAGTCAATGACGCGAATGTTCATCCCATCGCCTCCATCGTCGCCTCGGCCAGATGGTCGGCATCGAAGCCGATGAACTGCGCGTCGACGGTTTCGATCGCTTCGACCAGCGTCTCGCGGTCGACATCTTGGGCGTGGCCTTCGAGTGTCGCCTCTAGTTCGGCTCGCGCCTCGGGCGGTTCGAGGAAGAAATCACCCGTCACCCGAGCGGATTCGATTCGCTCGTCACCGGTAAGCGTCACCTCGATGAGTTTTCCATCAGGCACCTTGACTGAACCACTACGTGTCATACGAGGACAAAAGGGGAGCGCGTGTTTCGGTGTGTCGGTCTCTATGCGGCGGGCGATGCCGTCTCGAAGGCGTCGGTTTCGATCGTCACGTCGGCGTGTAGCTCCTCGCGCAGCGCCGTGTGGACGTGGCAGTACTGCTCGCCCAATTCGACCAGTTCCTGTGGGTCCTCGACATCGGCCTCGACCCGCAGCGTGAAGCCGATCGATTCGAGGTTGTCATTCTCGGTCAACGTAGCTTCGGCCTCGATCTCCATTTTCCCGAGATCGTCGTACCCGGACTTGCGTGCACCCATCCGAACTGCCGGGAGGAAACACGCCGCGTAATCAGCGACCAGTACCGAGTTCGGGTCGGGACCGCTCTCGGTCATCGGGTCGATTCCCACTGCGAAATCGCCGATGACGCTTCGTGTGTCGAACCCGCTCTCGTTTGTCGTTGTCAGGCTGATCTCTGTCATAACTGTATTGTGCAGAAATGACCATACAGTAAAAGACCTTATGAAATAGATTGTCGCAGAGTGGCTGATTGAAGGAGAAAAATAATCAAAAATCGTGGTCAGTCTTGTAGCGGATCAGTGGGTATGAATGGCTTCGCCGGCGGCGTCGGCGGCGGCCTCCATAACTGCTTCCGAAAGGGTCGGGTGTGTGTGGACTGTGCCAGCGAGTTCGGCGAGTGTGAGACTGTGTTCGACCGCCAGCGCGACTTCTCCGATGAGTTCGGAGGCCTCGGGCGCGACGACCTGGGCGCCGAGGACAGTGCCGGTCGGCTCGTCGGCGACGATCCGGACGAAGCCCTCAGGGGCCTCGACAGTCAGTGCCCGGCCGTTGCCGCTCAGCGGCATTTGTCCGACTGCAGGCGTATAGCCGGCGTCTTCGGCTTCTTCGGACGTCATACCGACTGTCGCGACTTCGGGGTCGGTAAAGACCGCTGCGGGCATTGCCGTGTGATCGAGTGCAGCGGGTTCACCAGCGATCGCGGCCGCGGCGACTTCGCCTTCGTGGCTGGCTTTGTGTGCGAGCATCGGTTCGCCGGCTACATCACCGATAGCGAAGACGTGTGGGCGCTCAGTTCGGCCCTGTGCGTCGGTCGGAATGAACCCGTCATCATCGGGTTCAATCCCGAGCGCGTCGAGACCGACCGTGTCGGTGACCGGCTCTCGACCGGGCACCGCAAGGACCGCATCGGCCTCGAGTTCCGCTGCGGGGCCGTCCTCACTTTCGGTGTGAACGACGACGCCGTCGCCGTCCCGTTCCCAGTCGGCGGCGAGCTCGCCAAACCGGAAGTCGATTCCCAGGTCGGTGGCCTCCTCGCGGACCACCCGAGAGATGTCCGCGTCGTACGTCGGGAGCACGTCCTCAAGCATCTCGACGACTGTTACGTCCGTCCCGAGTTTCGCGAAGACAGTCGACAGTTCCATTCCGATGTAGCCCGCGCCGATGACGACCAGCGAATCCGGAACCTCCGCGAGATCGAGCGCATCCCGCGAGTCGAGGATGTACTCGCCGTCAGGTTCGAACCCAGGGACTTCGAGGACGCGGCTGCCGGTCGCGACGATGGCGTTCTCGAAGGCGAGCGTCGAAGTGCCGTCCGCAGTCTCGATTTCGGCGACGTGATCGTCGACGAACCGTGCAGTCCCCTCGATGAGCGTCGCCCCGGCCGCTCGAGAAAGGTTCTCGACGCCGCCGGTGAGCTGGTCGACGACGCCGTCTTTCCAGTCGACGAGTTCGTCGAAGTCGACTGCAACGTCCGCAGTAATGCCCAGATGTTCGGCGTTCTGTACCTCATAGGCGAGGTCGCTCCCGTGGATGAGTGCCTTCGAGGGGATGCAACCGTAGTTCAGACAGGTCCCGCCGTAGGCGTCGCGCTCGACGAGCGTGACATCGAGCCCGAGCTGGGCGCCCCGGATCGCGGCGACGTAGCCGCCTGGACCGGCCCCGACGATCAAAAGGCCCGTTTCGTCGTCGGCGTCTTCCGGGGCAGCCGAAGCGTCTCCGGCCCGCGAGACGGCCGAGGTCGGTTCCCCATCGTCATCACTGCCATCCTCATCCACACGCGAGACGGCCGAGGTCGGTTCTTCATCGCTCTCGTCCACACGCGAGACAGCAGATTTTGGGTCTTCGTCTGTTGATTCGTCAGCATCGTCAGACGCCGCCTCGTCGACCGTATCGTAAGCGACGAGCGGTTCGCCGACTGGAATGCTGTCGCCGACTGAATGGAGGTGCTCAGTAATCGTCATTCCATCGGGCGCCGTGACCTCGATGACCGACTTGTCCGTCTCGACGTCGGCGATCCGATCCCCGGCTTCAATCGTGTCACCGGGCTCGACGTGCCAAGCGACGAGCTTGCCCGCATCGCTGCCGTCGCCGCATTCCGGCATCTGGAATTCCATTGTCATCACCCCGATATCACGACTGAACCACTAATAGGGCTTTGATACGGTGGATTTCGATTTATCTTTCGTGAATAACACACAACCACACGCGCCGAGATAAGCCACCTTATCACAGTGGTGCACCCCGCCGCGTATCAGACAAAAACGAAAGACGCGACGTAGCGTCCCTACGCCGAATGAGGGGCGCCCCTCAATTGAGAGGATTTAAAATGATACTATTAAACTGGGTTGTCAGGTCCGACGAGTTGAAGTCAGTCCAGCACAGAAAGTACACAAACACACAATACTATGAGTCAGGTCAATTCGACGTCAGCGGAGCAGTCACGGATCGCGAACGCGGTCGAGTTTTTCGGCCCACAGTGGTTCGGCTCGACAATGGGAACCGGTGCGCTGGGAGTCGCACTCGGATTACTCACAGCACAGTTAGGGATCGATGCTTTGCTCCCGTTCGCGCAGTTTTTCGTTGCGCTGACGGCTGTTATGACGATCACATATACCGTGCCGTGGTTGGCGCGGATGTGGCTGTATCCTCACCGAGTGTGGGACGATCTGACCCATCCGATTCGGAGCCAGTTCTTCCCAACGATGCCGATCACGCTAATCGTCCTCGGACTCGGAATTGCCCGGACGATGAGTGATGTCGTCCCGACGAGCGTGCTTGAGCCGCTTTTGACAGGGCTGTTCGTCCTCGGTAGCGCCGGTATCTTCGGATTTGGCTTGCTTGTCGTCTCGATTATGTTCACCAACGACGCAATCGGGACCGAACACGGCGTGTTCGCCTGGTACATTCCGCCTGTGAGCCACCTGGTCATTCCGCTGTTGGGCTTTGAACTCGTTGCCGGGCATCTCGCCGGAACGGCGACAGGCCAGTTGGTGTTCCTCGTTTCGATGATCGCACTGGGAATTGGGAGCTTTATGTTCCTGTTTTTCGGATCGATTGTCCTGCACCGCTACGCCTACGAGAGCCTCCCGCGTGAGAAACTCGGGCCGACGTTCGTCATCGGGCTGGCTCCGACGGCCGTGCTTACCATCGCAATTGTGAAACTCGCACACGCGCTGAAGGCCGGAACCGGCCTTGGATTGACGATCGAGCCACTGGTGCCCGGACTGAAACTCATCGCGCTGGTGCTGTGGGGCTTTTCGGCCTGGTGGTTCGTGCTGACCGCCGCGCTGGTGACCCACTACGTCACGCGCAAGACTCACCCGTTCTTTTTCACCTGGTGGGCCTACACCTTCCCACTCGGTGCATTCGCCATCTCGGCGGGGTCGCTCGGTAGCTTCCTCGGTGTCAGTGCGTTCGTGCCGGTGCTCGCAGCCGTGACCGGGTTGCTGACTGTCGTCTGGATCGCCACCGCAGTCTTGACCACCCGAATGATCGTCCGGGGCCACGCGTTCACTCCGGAATAACGCCGTTTCACGGCCAGTAACCCGTCTTTTGGAGTATTGGGTAAAACGCAAAATATAACACAGTCAGAGTGCTAACGTTGGAGTAGAATGTCAGTCCTTTCGGCAGACGACCGCAGTCAAGTCAACGAACTCCTGAGCAGCCTCGAAGAGACAGTCACCGTCCACGTATTTACCGAGGACGACTGTCAGTATTGCGAGGAGACGCTCGACCTCTATGAAGACGTCGAAGGCGAAAGCGACGACGTCGTTATCGAGACCCACGATATGGATGCCCCGCTGGCCGAGGAACTCGGCGCGACCAAATACGACGGCGCGCCTGTCACTGTCATCACTCGCGATGGCGTCACCGGCGTCCGGTACTTCGGCATCCCGTCGGGCCAAGAGTTTAGCGCCTTCCTGCAGGGACTTCTCGCAGTCGCACAGGGTCCCGGCGGGACGGACCTCCCCGACGACGTGCGTGAGAAGGTCCAAAACATCGACCAGCCGGTCAACATCAAGGTGTTCGTGACGCCGACCTGTCCGCACTGCCCGCGTGCAGTCCAGGCTGCCCACCAGATGGCAATCGAGAACGACCAGATCACTGCTGACGGCATCGAGTCCCAGGAGTTTATGGAACTCTCCCAGGAGTACGGCGTCCGTGGTGTCCCCCAAATCAACGTCAACGACTCCGGGCAGTTCACCGGCGGGCTCCCGCCCGAGCAGTTCGTCGACGAAGTTCTCTCAGCGCTGGAATAACGGCGATGACACCCGGCCGAGCATCGGTCGGTCAGTACTCCTGATCGAGGTGTTCGCCGATCCACCCCGTCTCTAACTCGTCCAAGAGCGACGGCTTCGGCGCGAACGGCTTGAGATCTAACACTGGCGTCCCGTCTAGCAGGTCCAGTCCGTCGACGTACAGTGTCGCCCCCTCGATCGATTCGATAGAGGCGACCGTCTGCGCGATCGGATTCGGCCGGTTCGGGCTGGCAGTGGCGAACACCCCAACTTCGAGCCCCTCGGCGAACGGCGGGTGTGCGTGGAGCGTGTCAGCCTGACTCCGATGCAAGTGTGCGAGGATCGTAACGTGTGAGAATCCGCCAAGTCCATCGAGGCCCGGTTCGTATTCGGCTTTGAGTTCGACACGCCCAGCCGCGCCCGACGGCTCGTCCGGGTCAACCGGGACCGAAGACGGCTCCTCAAATGGTGACCGGACCTCGCCGATCGGATCGTAGGTTACTTTTTCCATATTGTCGGTTCCACGGGTAATCAAATAGAAGCGACGATACTGATGGACGGGCCTCACACAGCGTCCGCGATCATTCGGGGAACAGCTCGACCTCGCGTTCGATCCCGTCGATGTGCTCGATGTCCCCGTGATCGAGCCGGAGTTCGCGCGCGGCGAGGTTCGCTTCGAGGTGCTCGCGACTAGAGGCCTTCGGGATCGTGACGACGTTTTCGTGTGAGAGGACCCAGGCGATCGAGACAGCCGCCGGCGAGGTGTCGTGTTTCTCAGCGACCGCCTGGATCTCGGGTACGTCAAACACTTCGCCGCCGGCCAGCGGCGAGTACGCGACCACTGTGTAGTCGTGTTCACGGGCGTGATCGAGCAGGTCCGACTGCTGAAACAGGGGGTGGAACTCGACCTGGTTTGCGACCAGCGGGGCGTCACAGTGGGCCTGGGCACGCTCGTACTGCTCGGGCGTGAAGTTGCTCACCGCGAGGTGTTCGGTCAGGCCCCGCTCGCGGACGGTTTCGAGTGCGGCCATCGTCCCCTCGGGATCGTAGCCGCCGCGAGGCCGGTGAACGTACAGCAGATCGACCCGATCGACACCGAGCCGATCGAGGCTGGCCCGCGTTCCCGATTCGACGTCCCCAGGCGCGAGCGAGTCCACCCAGAGTTTCGTCGCCAGCGTCACGTCTTCGCGCGGGAGAGCGCTGTCGGCCA
>JBEQBN010000027.1:0-9279 GCA_041639775.1 Halapricum sp. | reverse complement strand
CGGGATGTTTCCCGTGTCGAGCCAACCACCCCATCCGCCGGCTGTCCGTTCGTGAAGACATTCGACCCACCAGGTGGTAAATTCGTTCAAAGTATGATGGGACCATTATACTAGCGTGCGGATAGCGGTCCAATTTCCGGTGTTTATATACTCACGAAGGGCCAATAGCGGATATTTTTGCCTGTTCTCGCGGCTATTGATGCCTCAACCGGTACAATAACACAGATAGAATATATTCTACTTGTGTGAATTCAGCAGTTCCCAAGCTATCAGTTATGTGATACTCTACAGTAGATACAAGTAGTTTCGGTTGGACCTACGATCAATGCCAGATATAAACACGCATACGATGCGCTTGAGCGCTCGTCCCGGGGATGTCGCTCACGCCGCAACTGACGCATCCGACGCCACCGTAGCTGATACTGCCCTCTGTGCCGTTTCGATCGGGCCCGACCACTCAATGAGTCGAACGTCCGCACGAACGGACAACCGGCACCACGAGACACGGAATTCGCGCGATCCGGGCCAGAGAGCGGTGGAGTACTGATGGCGGGGACGCTCACACTAGCGACACTGGCAGTCTCCCCGATTGCGGCGGCGTTCGCATTGCTGTTAGTGCTGCGGTGGTCGGCAGCACGGGCGATGGGTGTCGGTTGGCTCGTCGCGACGATTCTTGGACTGGCGTACTGGCAGATGGACCCGACCTGGTGGCTTGGGTCCGCTATTTACGGTGGTCTCGCGGCTATCGATATCATTTTGATCGTCTTCGGCGCGATCCTGCTGATGAACTATCTAGATATCAGCGGCGCGATTTCGACGATTCGCTGGCACTTCAGCGGGATTGCGACCGATAGGCGGATCCAACTGCTGTTGATCGGGCTGGGGTTCGAGACGATCATTGAGGGGGTCGCCGGGTTTGGAACGCCTGGCGCACTCGCCGCACCGCTTTTGATTGGCCTCGGATTCCCGCCGCTCGGGGCGGCCGTGTTCGCTCTGTATTTCAACGCACCCAACCCCCAGTTCGGGGCGGCGGGGACACCGATTCTCGGTGGCGTCAATGCCGTCATTACGGAGGGCAAACTCGCTGAGGCAGCCGAACCGATCACCCAACCAGAGTTCCAGGCACTGGTTTCTGGTTACTCGGGCGTGGTGACTGGATTGACGTTCACTTTCTGGGGCGTGCTTGGCATCTTCCTGCTGATGTACTGGTTCGGAAACGACAACGAGCGGTCGCTCCGGGGTGCGGCCCGCGCTACCGCCCCGATTGTGCCGTTCGCGCTCGTGCTAAGTGTCGTTGCTGGTTTGACCCAGGGAGCGATTGCGTGGTTTGTCGGAACGGAACTGCCCTCGATCGTCGCCGGATTCGTGGTATTCGGACTCGGCCTGGTGATGGCCAATCGAGGCGTTCTTATGCCCGAAGAGCCCTGGACGTTCCCCGAGCGGGAGAGGTGGTCCGACAAGTGGCTCGGTGGGTTGAGCCTCGCAGAGATCACTGGCGACGAGCCCAAAAAGGAGATGCCGGTAGTGCTCGCCTGGACCCCGTATCTGCTCGTCGGACTGGTCTTGTTGGTTACGCGCTGGCCGACGCTGGATCTAGTGTCGACGCTCCAGCAGTTTTCGATCACTATTCCGGCAGTATTGGGGTACAGCGCCCTCACCTGGGAGCTGCAGTATCTGTATCTGCCGGGGACGATGCCGTTCATTCCGGTTGCAGTCCTAACGGGACTGCTTTACCGGATGGACGCCGCTGATACTGCTGAGGCGTGGCGGGAATCGGCCAGACAGATCGCTCCAGCCGCCCTGACATTGGTGATCGTCGTCTCGCTCACTCAGATTATGATCCAGTCCGGGGAAAACGCCAGCGGATACGTCGGTATGATGAACGCGCTTTCCCAAGCGGTCGCCTTCGGGGCGGGTGCAGCGCTTCCGGCCGTCGCACCCTGGATCGGCGCACTTGGCGGTTTCGTGACTGGTTCGAACACCGTCTCTGACATCCTGTTTGCATCATTGCAGTACGATGCTGCCGCCGAGGTCGGGGTCTCCCGATCGATTGTCGTCGCGCTCCAGAATGTCGGCGGCGGCATCGGTAATATGATCTCGGTCCAGAACATCGCCGCCATCTCCGGCGTGGTCGGGATGACCGGCCGCGAAGGCGATATCCTGCGCAAGACGGTCGTCCCGACGATCATATTCGCGCTGTTCGCCGGTGCAGTCGGGATGGTACTCGTGTACGTCCTCGCTACAGGGGCGTTCTAGTTCGAAACGACAAACTAATTAAAATAATGTCACAACAAACACACACTGACGGCGTTGTGGATCCGGTCGTCGACTCCCGCGCCAATTACGACTACCAGAGTACAGCCACGAACCGAGAGGGGTTCGTCTCGGACCTCCGAGCTCGCGTCGATGGCGATGTCCGGTTCGACAGCTACAGCCGACAGCTGTTCGCGACCGACGCCAGTGCTTACGAACAACTGCCGATCGGCGTCGTCTCGCCGACCTCGACGGCGGATGTCGTCGCCGTTATGGAGTACTGTGCACAGCGGGACATTCCCGTACTCCCGCGCGGCGGCGGGACGAGTCTCGCCGGCCAGGCGGTCAACGAAGCCGTCGTCCTGGATTTCAAACACTATATGGACGAGTTGCTCGAGGTCGACCCCGACGCGAGGACGGCACGAGCGCAACCCGGTATCACGATCGCCCACCTCGATCAGGCGCTTGAGCCACACGACCTCAAGTTCGCCCCTGATCCGGCCTGGGGTGACAAGAGTGTTCTCGGCGGTGCGATCGGGAATAATACGACCGGTGCACACTCACTGAAGTACGGCAAGACTGACGCATATATCGAGGAGTGTGAGGTCGTGCTCGCCGACGGCACCAAGACGACGCTCGGCTGGGTCGACGTCGACTCGCTTGCCGACCACGCACGGCAGGCCGAAGCAGACGACTCCCCGATCGAGGCCCGGCTGTACACCGAGGTCGATCGGATCGTCACCGAGGACGCCGAGGAAATCGAGCAACGGTATCCCGACCTGAAGCGCAACGTCTCGGGGTACAACCTCGATATGCTGATAGACAACGCTCGTGAGCGGGGCGAGGTAAACCTCGCGCGGCTGCTGGCAGGCAGCGAGGGCACGCTCGCGGTCGTCACCGAGGCGACCGTCTCGCTGGAACCGATTCCGAACGAGACGGCAGCCGTGCTGTTGACCTACGACGGTGTGATCCCCGCGATGCGTGACGTCGCTCCGATCCTCGAACACGACCCGTCCGCCGTTGAGGTGATGGACGACGTTTTCCTGGACCTGGCGCGGGACACGTCCGAGTTCTCGGAGCTCGTCTCGACGCTGCCCGACGGGACCGATTCGACGCTGCTGGTCGAGTTCTACGCCGAGACCCCCGAGCAAGCCAAAGGGAAGGTCGCCGACCTGCTCGCCGACCGGCTTCCCGGCCACGACGGGGCGGCCGACCAGCCTCCTGACGCCGGTGGCTCGGACGACATCTACGCCAGCGACGCGCTGGAAGCCTACGACGACGAACGACAGGCGAAGTTCTGGAAGATGCGAAAGGCCGGACTGCCGATCTTGCTCTCGCGTACGACCGACGAGAAACACTGGCCGTTCGTCGAGGACACGGCGGTCCCACCGGAGAACCTTCCGGAGTACATCACCGGTATGCGGGACATCTTTGACGAGCACGACACCTTCGCCGCGTACTACGCCCACGCCGGCCCCGGCGTGTTGCATATCCGGCCGTTGTTGAACCTCAAAGACGAGGACGGCGTCGAAACGATGCGGCAGATGGCCGATCAGATCACCGATCTGGTCATCGAACACGGCGGCTCGATCTCCGGGGAACACGGCGACGGACGGGCCCGCACGAAGTGGAACCGGAAACTCTACGGCGAGGGCCTCTGGGAGACGTTCCGGGATCTCAAGTCGGCGTTCGACCCTGATTGGTTGCTCAATCCCGGGAACGTCTGTGGGGACTTCGACCCCGGCGAGAACCTTCGGTATGACGCCTCCTATACCTTCGATGAAGGCTTCGAGCCCGTCTTGAACTGGGACAACGACAACGGCTTGCAGGGGATGGTCGAACTCTGTCACGGCTGTGGCGGGTGTACCGGCCACCAGGACACCACCGGCGGCGTGATGTGTCCGACCTATCGTGCGGCCGACGAGGAGATAACCAGCACGCGCGGGCGGGCGAATATGCTCAGGTCGGCAATGAACGGCAACCTGCCCGAGGATCCCTTTGATGACGAGTTCGTCCACGAGGTGATGGACCTCTGTATCGGCTGCAAGGGGTGCAAAAACGACTGCCCCAGCGGTGTCGATATGGCCAAGCTCAAAGCCGAGGTCGTCCACGAGTACCACCAGCGAGAGGGTACGAGCCTGCGCGATGACTTATTTGCGAACGTCGAGACCGTTCTGTGGCTCGGGAGCACGTTCGCGCCCCTCTCGAACTGGGCGATGAAGGTCCCCGGCAGCGGACTGGTAATGGAGAAGGTCCTGGGAATCGCTCAGGAGCGTGATCTCCCGTCGTTCCATCGGACGACGTTCAGAGACTGGATGGACGACCGCGGCGGGACGCACGTCCCCGAGTCCGAGGCGACCCGAAAGGCACTGCTGATAGCCGACCCGTACACGAACTACAGCCACCCGTACGTCGGGAAGGCCGCCGTCCGTGTTCTCGAAGCCGCCGGCGTCCACGTCACGGTGCCCGAGGAGGTCTCCGACAGCGGTCGGCCGGCCTTCTCGAAGAGTATGCTCGATCACGCTCAGGCAACCGCCGAGGAGAACGTCCGGGCGCTGGAGCCGTACGTTGCGGAGGGCTGGGATATCGTCACCGTCGAGCCGTCCGACGCCGTGATGTACCAGTCCGATTACCTGGATCTGGTGCCGTCCGACGCGGCGGCGCGGGTCGCGGCCAACGCGTACGGTGTCTCCGAGTATATCGATACCTACGAACTCGGTGAGCACATCGACTTCGACGCGCCCGATGAGTCGCTGGCCTATCACGGCCACTGCCAGCAGAAGGCGACGAAAAAAGACCATCACGCGGCGGCAGTGCTGCGCCGGGCCGGTTATGAAGTCGATGCCGTCGACTCGGCGTGCTGTGGGATGGCTGGCTCGTTCGGCTACGAGGCCGAACACGTCTCGATGAGCAAGGCGATCGGATCGATCCTCTTCGACCAGCTTGACGATTCCCCGGCAAACCAGCCCGTCGCCCCCGGTGCGTCGTGTCGCTCCCAGCTCGAAGACTACGATGGTGAGCCGCCCCACCCGATCGAAAAGCTCGCCGACGCCCTGTGAACTACCCCTGCCTACTCGCTCGCTTGCGCTCGCTCCTTGAGGGGGGCTTAGCGCCTGCTATCAGCTAAAGTGGGCCTCGGTGGTCAGCAAAAACGTCACTTCTCGAGAAAGTGCCAGACGTACCCGCGTTCTTCGAGCGATATGGGGGAGCTCCGCCAGCGTCTGCTGCAGCGCGTTCCGCCACACCCGGACGTCCTCTGATACGGTCGGTTGTACGTCTGTTCCGGACCGATCGCACCCGGTATGCGATCGTGCCGGTAAATCGTCACAACCGACCGTATGAGAAGGCCCAAAGTGTTAGATAGCGGACTGATAAGCTGGATATCACTGTCAGTCACGACTTTCAAACAGTTCACAATCGGCGACCGGATCGGTCGCGAACGTCTCGATGGCCTCTCGACAGTCGGTGTAGGCTCGATCGACCTGCGCCTCCATCCGTTCGGCGACGGCGGCTGGATCGGCAGCCTCATAGACCGATCGTTGGCAGGTGCTGTCTCTGATAGTCTTCGATTCGACCAACCGGTGTGTCACCAGCGTGTCGACGATACGGTACGCCGTCGTCAACGCACAATCCAGGTCGTCCGCAAGTTCCTGGACACTCATCGGCTCGTCGCTCTCTTGGAGACTGGCGTAGGCAGCCCGCTCGGAACTGTTGAGACCGAACACGATCGCCAGCGCCTGCTCGGGTTCGGGCTCGGCGACGGCCACCTCCTGGAACGACTGGGGCATCGGTCGTAATTGGCGCGCGGCGACTTTGTATCTGACCATTCGGATATCCGAATCGATTTTCGAGTAGCAACACGTATTGGTCTCTCCGAGAGAGTACAGCCAACGATGGCAGACCTCCGCGATGAGTTCGTCTACGAGCGCCAGGCTGATCTCTGCCAGGTGTTCTCGAATCCGAAACGGCTCAAGCTGCTCGAGCTGCTTCAGAGTGGTGAAGAATACACCGTCTCACAGCTTCAGACCGCGACGGATCTCCCCCAATCAACGGTCTCGCGTCACCTCCAGTTGATGCGCGACCGCGGTGTCGTCCACAAGCGAGACGACGGCGTACACAGCTATTATGCACTCGCTGACGACCGGATTGCGACGAGTATGCGTCTGATGCGTGAGATTCTGGCCGATCAACTTGAACGTAAACCCGACGCCCCTTCGGTGCAGCCGTAGCGGTCTCGTTCGCCGGGGAACTCCGACTGTTCCTGCAGTCGGCACAAGACTATGTGATCGCACGACAGGTTCAAACGCGCGACTCCGGTACAGTGTGTGCAAATGGCTGAGACGTTTGCCCTCGAGCAAGAGTGGTTACGTGACGTATTACCGGATGGACTCCCGATCGGTGAAACGACTGTCGTGTCCGGGCCTGGCGGTTCAGGCAAGCCGCTTGTCGGGTTCGCTGTTGTCAAATCCTGGCTTGAATCCGGCGGCAGCGTGGTCTTTCTACTGACAAATTCCGGCCGAGAGTTCGTCGCCGAGACGATGGCCGAGCTGTACGACTTCGATGTCGATGCATACCAAGATCGGCTTCGATTCGTGGATTTCGACCCGGATATGGAAGCCAGTGTCGACGGGATAGACGCCGACAGCCGGCCGATCGCGGCGAACCTGCTTGAACCCGCTGTCTGGAAAGAAGCACTTTCGACAGCGATCGATAGCGTCGCTGATGACCGCGTGCTCGTGTTCGGAAGCGCGCTGAACCTGTTTCTGTTCTCACCGACGTATGCCGACGACAGCATCGAGGCGTTCGTCGAGACCGTCGAACGCGACGACGACCACACGTACCTGTTTACCGTCAGTACGTCTGCGTTCGAAGAAGAAATCGCCCGCGTTGAGGACGCCTCGGACACGGTATTGATGACGGAGATGCCCGACGATCGACTGTACTTGCGCGGCGAACGATCCGATTCGGTCCCGGTCTCGACTGACGACGTTCAGGTCCCATTTACCCCGGAGCAACTCGCGACGATCAAGTCCGTTTCCGAAGAGACCCGGACGAGCCTCATCCCGACACTGAAAGAGCTGTAGGGGTCCCGCGACCGTCACTGTGAAAGGTCCCGCCCTCGTTTCGATCAGCGATGGAAGTCACGCTGCTGGGGACTGGTGATACGACGGGGACACCGACCGTCGGCTGTGACTGTGAGACGTGCCAGCGGGCGCGTGAACGGGACGTCGAGCGCACCCGCTTTTCGGTGTCCGTCGAGTCGTCGTCCGGGGAGACGCTGTTGATCGATTTCAGCCCCGATTTCCGATATCAGTTCCTGCGCGAGGACTGTGAGCCACCGGACGCTGCGGTCGTGACACATATCCATTTCGATCATCTCGACGGACTGGGGAACGTCTACCGGCTCGTCGACGAGTTGCCGGTGTATGCGGCTGACGAGACCGATCCGACGACCGGCGAGAGCGTCGCACAGACTGTTCGGGACCGCTATAGCTACCTCGATGCGGTGTCCGTCGAGCCGACTGCGCCCTTCGAAGCAGTCGAGACCGCGGGCCTGGAATTGACACTCGTTCCAGTCGATCACCCGCCGCTTCTGTGTTACGGCCTGCTCGTCGAGGACCCTGAGACTGGTGGCCGACTCGCACTCTCGGGCGATACCAGCTACGCAATCGCTGACCGGTCGCTGGACGTTCTTTCGGGGGCGGATCTCCTGCTCGCGGACGGCATTGTCCCCGCCGAAAACTGCGAGTATCACCCGATGGGCGGTCGCCATCACGACGCGTCGGGCGTCCCACGAACGTTCGGTGACAAACATATGACTATCGAGGGTGCTCGACAGCTCGGAGACCGACTCGACGCGACCGAGACACGGCTCGTCCACCTCTCGCATTACATTCCCGCCGATCGGGCGTTCGACGAGGATATGGCCGTCGACGGAGAGCGCTTCGAGGTGTGATCGTCGGTCGTCGGGAGTTGGACAGACGGACCGACCACCGGCCGGAGCGAGCCGACCTATCCGAACTGGTCCAGCCCCGCTTGTCGTCGCTGGTGACCGTCCGGGTCGCGCACCCAGGCACTGCATTTGGCCCGCTCGGCCGCGCGATCGATGGCTGGCGGTTCAGCGGGGTCGTGTCCCGGACATTCCGGGCCACACTCAACGGCTGACTCGACGATCCGATCGTGATACGTACAGTACGGCACAGTCACGTCTCGCGGGTCGGCGGTCGGATCACAGTTGGCACACGCCGGCAGCTCCGCCGGTCGCCAGCCCTTGCCGTAGGCTCGCTCTGCTAATTGCCGACGGACTCGTCGTTTTGCCTCCGGTTTGACCGTCCGGATCTCCGTCTGTCCAGGGTGTTCCGCGATGATCTCGATCCCGCCCGCCGAGGGATCAAGCGGTGTCGGCTCCCTGAGTACTTCCCGCTTGTTGCGCTCGGGATCGAACCGCCAGATCCCCACCGGGTCAGGGATGCGGTTGCGATGTGCACCCGTCACGTAGGAGGCTGTCGCCAGGACCACCCTGTCGAACAGTCCCAGTGCGATGTCCGTGCGGAGTTGGCGTTGGAGCTCACCCGGTCGATCCAGGTCGGGCTTGTTCTCGATGCCGACCAGCTGCCCGAACCACGCCTCTGGATAGCGTGCGGTCTGTCGCACTCGCAGGGTACCGTCCCGCCGTTCGCGCTCGAAGAATCCGATCTCGACGCCGTGATCGATCAGTGATCGTGCTTGATCCGGCCGCAGATCCGGGAAGACGTGCCGCCAGTCACGCGCCTGGCCGACGCCGACGTCCGCCTCGATGAGGCGATTCGGGATCGTCCGATCGGTAATCCTCGTCCGCTGGTCGAACCCTGGCCCGGGTTCGAGTACGACCGTATCGATGATACGGCCCCCGTGAACGCTCGCACCGAGTTGGCGGCTAACCACCCGCTCGTCGGATTCAAGCGCCCCACACAGTGCCAGTTCGAACCCGTACTCGCGCACGTCAGAACGTTGCCCGCTACACCCAAAAGCGTCTCGCACAGATAT
>JBEQBN010000026.1:0-9333 GCA_041639775.1 Halapricum sp. | reverse complement strand
CGAACTGCTCGGAAACGGCCTCCTGGACGGCGTCGTGGCCGTGTCCCAGCGGGACGCAGGCATAGGAAGCACCCATATCCAGATACTCGGTCCCCGAGTCGTCATAGACGTACGATCCTTCTCCGCGTTCGATCTGAATCGGCTTTTCGTTGAAGACGAATCCGCTCATTTTACTCCTCCTGTTTGTCTGCTGGCTCAAGTGCGCTTGCATACACGTGCGTTCCTGATCCGTCAAGCGCCGACGTGATCGGTTCCTCAGCGTTGGCGTCGGCGACCACGGCCTCGGGCGTGCCGCCCTCCAGGGCCTCTCTGACGGCCATAATCTTCCGGCTCATAAAACCCTCAGCCGCGTCTGCAAGCGTCGCCCAGTCTGCAGCCGTCTCGACGCGCTCGATGAGCGTATCGGGGTCGTCCGGGTCCGCGTAGACGCCTTCGACGTCCGTCAGCAACACAAGCGTCGCGTCAAGTGCGCCAGCGATGGCCGCGGCCGAGCGGTCGGCGTCGGTGTTGACCGCAATGACTTCACCGTCGTCGCTGTCTCGCGGCTTGTCGCCGCTCGACGTTTCGGAGGCGCGTGCCGCCTCCGTACCCGCCATCGGCGGGGACGCGACCGGCGTGTAGCCGTCCGCGAGCAGCGACTCCAGCAGCTCGGCGTTGACCTCCTTGATCGTCCCCGAGTGGTCGCCACGCTTGATTTTCTTTTTGCCGTCCTCGAGGACGCGAACTGCAGACTTGCGTGGGCCGTACAGCAACTTTCCGTCGACGCCGTTCAGGCCGACCGCATCGACGCCCTGACTCTGTAGGCCGGCGACGAGACGAGTATTGAGATGACCGAAGGCCATCTCGAAGACTTCCATCGTCGTCTCGTCGGTGAACCGCCCGACGACACCGGACGGCGTTTCGACGTATTCGGGCTCGATCCCAATGCGTTCGAGCGTCTCGTCGACTTTCGTCGAGCCACCGTGGACGACCACGACGTCCTGGCCCTGCTCGCGGAGACTCGCCACGTCAGCCAGCGCTCCTTGCGGGTCGACTGCGCGGGCGCCACCGATCTTGACGACCACCGTCACTGTGACCACCCCGTCATGGCGCTCCCACGGGGTGTAGCCCCTGGAACTGAAGCCCCGAAGTTTCCTCAAGGCCCAGTGCGATGTTGGCGGCGTGGACGGCCTGGCCGGCCGAGCCTTTCATCATATTGTCGATCGCCGAGAAGACCACCAGCCGCTTGTTCCCGGGATCGAGTGCAAAGCCGACCTCGGCCTTGTTGGTCCCGGCGACGGCCTTCGGTTCGGGATAGCGGTAGACGCCACCGCCGCCCGCGACCAGGTCCACGAACGGTTCGTCCTCGTAGGTACCACGGTACGCTCCCCAGAGATCACCCTTCGAGACGGGACCGTCAGGGAAGACGTGTGCGGTCGCGCTCGCGCCGCGAATCATATCCACGGAGTGTGCGGTAAAGGATACCTCGACCCCGAGGAACTGCTCAATTTCGGCTTCGTGGCGGTGGCCCGTCGGCGCATAGGGACGGACGACGCCGCTGCGCTCGGGATGGGAGGAGGCCGGGCCGCCGCCCGCGCCGCCCTCGCTTGAGCCGACTTTCACGTCGACAACGACTTGCTCGTCGCCGGAGAGCACGTCATTTTCGAACAACGGCAAGAGTCCGAGAATCGTCGCAGTGGCGTTACAGCCGCCCGAAGCGATCAGATCCGCACCGGCGAGGTTCTCGCGGTTGAGCTCCGGCAGGGCGTATTCGCTTTCGGCCAACAGTTCGGGCCGGCTGTGACCGTCGTACCACTCGTCGTACTGGGCTTCGCTGTCGAGGCGGAAGTCCGCCGAGAGGTCGACCACGGTATCGGCGGCGTCCTGGAACTGATCGATCTGCTCCATCGAGACGCCGTGTGGCGTCGCCGCAAACAGCACGTCGACCGATTCGAGGTCCGCAGGGTCTGAGAACCGCAGATCCATTCCCCGGAGGTTCGGATGAGAGTGGCCAACGGTCTTGTTCTGCTTCGAGCGGCTCGTCGCCTGGACGACCTCGAATTCAGGATGGCCGGCAAGCAGGCGGAGCAGCTCGCCCCCGGTAAAGCCCGTCCCGCCGACGACACTTGCCGTGTACGTCACGACGAGTTCACCTCGGCTCTCGTCTCTAGCCAGTCGACGACCGCCGCGGGCACGTCCGTCTCAACCACGTCGTTCAGCGCCTTGAACTCGACCGTGTGGTTGACCTCGTGGACAGTGTAGCCATCGGTTCGCGGCTCGTCGCCGCTCGCGTCCTGGGCGTCGGTGTGCGACGCCCCTGTTTCCATAAGATCGATACCTAGCAATCCGCCACCGACCGCCTCGCTCGCACGCTCGACGAGATCGAGTGCCTCCTCGTCGAGTTCGAATGGCTCAGTCTCGGCACCTTTCGCGGCGTTTGTTAGCCAGTGATCCGACGAGCGGACCATCGCTGCCACCGGCTCGCCGTCGGTCGCGAGCACGCGGATGTCCCGGCCGGGCTTGTCGACGAACTCCTGGACGTAGAAGATCTTGTGTTCGTAATGCCCCAGCGTCTCCTTGTGCTCGAGGACCGCCTCGGCGGCGTCTCTCGTGTCGAGTTTGGCCATTAGCCGCCCCCACGAGCCGACAACCGGTTTGAGCACGCACGGATACCCGAACTCCTCGACGATGTTCAGGGCCGCGTCCTTGGTGAACGCGACTTCGGTGTTCGGCGTCGGGACGCCTGCCTCCTCCAAGGCGAGGCTGTTTTTCACTTTGTCCGCACAGATCTCGGCGGTTTCGGGCTCGTTGACGATCGGCACGCCGTAGGCCTCGGCGAACTTGCTCGCGTAGAGACTCCGAGAAGTCGCGAGACAGCGATCGAGCAGTAGATCGAGGTCTGAAAACTCCTCGGGCGGCTCGGACAGCGAAAAGCGCTGTTTTCGAACGTCGATCTTTGCGACCTCGTGGCCACGGTCGCGCAACTCATTCAACAACAGCTTCTCGTCGCGACGAATGCGCGAGTACAGCAATCCGACCTTCATACTCCTGTCACCTCAGGTACGTCCGCGCTCATAGCGAGTCCACCCCAGCGGCGGTGTTGCTCGTCATAGTATCACTTTCTCACGGACCCACCCACTTAAATGCACCGAACCTATCAAAATATATTACTGGACAAAGTGTCGTCTAACGGCTCATTGTGCCGTAAAACAGTAGTACACAGACACCACATACGGATGCTGATATATTAGCCCCCATAAGGGGGTCGTCGGATTCGCGGGCAGACATTAGACATAGGTATCGACCTCCGAATCAAGCTGTTCGGCCGCCGCCGCGAGTGCGTCCTGGCGATCCCGCAGAGCGTCCTCATCGTGCTCGAGACAGTCGGTCGCTGTTTCAAGCTGGTCGACGACAGCCTCGGGCGCGGGTCCGCCACGGGAGTCGCGAGTCTGGACCGACGCGGTCGGATCGAGCGCGCGCTCGACGGACTCGCGATCGACGTACGCCGAAAGCGACTCACCTAGCACGTCCTCGGCGGCGGCAGCAAGCGTCGCGTAGTCGGGTGCGTTTTCGTCGTGTTGCAGCGACTCTGCGGCTCGTGCGACCACCTCGTGGGCAGTCCGGAACGGCACGCCACGGGTCGCCAGCAGGTCCGCGACACCAGTCGCCGTCGAAAAGCCCTCGCCGGCTGCCTCGGCAAGTGTCTCAGTCGGCCACTCAGCGGTCGTGACCGCGCCCACAGCGACCTCGACGCTCTCGGTGACACTGTCGATGGCGTCCCACGCGTGGCGGCCCGCCCGCTGGAGGTCGCGGTTGTACGCTCGCGGTTGTCCCTTCAAATTCGTGAGCAGACCGGTCAGCCCCGCCGTTGTATCGCCGGCGCGACCGCGCACGAGTTCCAACGTGTCGGGATTTTTCTTCTGGGGCATAATTGAGGACGTCGAGGCGTACTCGTCGGCAAGCTCGACGTGGCCCTTGCTGGCCATCACAATCACGTCCTCTGCGAGTCCGGACAGCGTCATTGCCAAATTCGACAGCGCCGCGGTGACCTCCACGAGGAAGTCCCGGGTTGCCGAGGCGTCCATCGAGTTCTCCGCGACTCCATCGAACCCAAGCAGCTCGGCCGTTCGTTCGCGGTCTACCTCGAAGGGCGTGCCCGCGAACGCGGCCGAGCCAAGCGGGTTCTGGTTGAGTCGATCGTAGGCATCGAGCAAACGACCCGTGTCGCGGGCGAGCGCCTGCTCATACGAGACAATCCAGTGGCCAACAGTCGTCGGCTGGGCCGGCTGGAGGTGCGTATAGCCGGGCATTACGACCTTGCGGTGATCGGCAGCCATCTCGACGAACTGCCGACGCGCTTCGACGACCGTCGCGATAGTCTCTAGCAGGTCCTCGCGCAACCGGTAGCGAATGCAGGTCGCCACCTCGTCGTTGCGCGAGCGGGCAGTATGCATCTTGCCGCCGTCTGCGCCGACGCGTTCGATGACGGCCGACTCGATAGCCTCGTGGACGTCTTCGCCCTCGGGCAATGCGTCGTGGCCGTCGGCTTCGATTGCGTCCAGCGCGGCGAGGATCTCACCTGCGATTCCGTCCTCGATAATGTCCTGCTCGGCGAGCATCACGACGTGCGCACGGTCGACTGCCAGATCCGCCTCGAAGAGCCGTTTGTCGTCTTCAAGCGAGGAGAGGAACCCGCGGGCAGGTCCGCCGCTAAAACGGTCCCGGCGGACGACTGTCTCGTCCGCTGTGTGCATGTCGTCGCCATCAGGCCCCTCTCCGCTCATCTTAGTTCCCCTCGCCGTTGAGGCGCTCGGTGACTTGCTTCGCGAGGCGGCTCTGAAAGCCGTGGTACTTGGCGACGCCCGTGGCGTCCTGCTGGGTGATCCCGCCCGAGACGTCTTCCTCGTCGAAACTGGCCGCCGACTCGGAGTAGACGGCATACTCGCTCTCCCGGGAGACCGCACGGCAGTGGCCCCCTTCGAGCTTGACCGTCACCGTGCCGGTGACCCGCTCTTGGGTCTCGTCGATGAACCCTTCTAGCGCCTCAACCAGCGGCGCGTCGATGAGGCCTTCGTAGGCTTTCTGGGACCACTGCTGGTCGATCTGGGTCTTGAACTGACGCTCCTCTTGGGTGAGTACAAGTCCCTCAAGGGCCTCGTGTGCAGTCAGTAGCACTGTCGCAGCGGGATGTTCGTAGTTCTCGCGGACCTTGAGCCCGAGCATACGGTCTTCCATCATATCCGTGCGACCGATGCCGTGGGCGCCCGCCTGCTCGTTGAGCTGTTCGATGAGTTCGACCGAGCCGAGCTGGTCGCCGTCCAGTGCCACGGGGATGCCGTCCTCGAACTCGATTTCGACGAGTTCGGCCGCCTTCCCCGAGGGGTTGTCGGTCCACTTGTAGATGTCGTCGTCCGGCATTGTCGCAGGGTCTTCTAGTTCCGAGCCCTCGATCGAACGACTCCAGATGTTGGTGTCGACCGAATAGCGACCGCCGTCACCGCCCTCGACGGGCAGGCCTTTCTCCTTTGCGTACTCGTTTTCCCACTCGCGGGTGAGTCCGAGTTCACGGACGGGTGCGATGACCTCCAGGTCGGTATCGCGCCAGACGGCTTCGAAACGCAACTGGTCGTTGCCCTTGCCCGTACAGCCGTGAGCGAGCGCGTTCGCGCCCTGCTCGATGGCGACGTCGCGGATCGCCTTGGCGATGACCGGCCGCGCCAGCGCGGTTCCCAGCGGGTAGCCCTGGTAGTCCGCATTGGCTGTCACTGCGCGCAGACAGAGGTCCGCGAACTCCTCGCGGGCGTCGACGACATATTGATCGACCCCCAGCGCTTCGGCGGTCTCCTCGGCTTCCTCGAACTCATAGTCGGGCTGGCCGACATCGACAGTGACACCGATGACTTCGTCGAACCCGTACTCCTCTTTCAGTAGCGATACGCCGACCGTTGTGTCGAGCCCACCCGAAAAGGCGAGCGCGACGGTTCCTGAATGTTCACCTGGCATTGTTGTTGTGTCGGGTCAGTTTACCCGCCCGAAACCCGACAGTGGGCGGTAGCAAGCGTGTGAGCCGTTTCCGTCGTGGGAAGTAATAGTAACAGGGCCTAACGGCCCCGTCGTCGCCGAATCTCGACAACGTTTGACTGGTCATCGGACTGCGTTCGATCCTCTCGTGGGATCGTCGCAGAATTAGAAGCGGACCCCTCGCTGGCATCGCCGTGCACGTCGGTCGTGGTCCGCGTCATGTAGGCATTGCTATTCCCAGACGGATACTAATACCTTCCGAGATGAATCTGGCCGTGTGGTTCGGTCTCGTACAACAAAATCGGGACAAAACTGCCGGTTCGATAGCTGGAACGTGACTATCGGTTCGATGTTCGGTCGTTGCGATCGGTCGGCCCCTGCTCAGTAGACGGTCCGTGCCCGTCAGACGGGCCCGGATCGGTCGGTGGACCACCGTTGCCAGGGCCGGTCCAATTACCGGGCACGCCGGCGGGCGGCCCACCACGTTGCGTGTCCGGCATACCCGTTCCGACGCGTGGGCCAGCGACTTCCCGTGCGATCTCGGCCATCTCGCCGCTACGCGTCTCACCGGCCTGCGTACGGAGCCGTTCGATCACGGTGACGTTCACGCCGGCTCGATCGCGGGCCTGCTCCGGCAGGGCGACCGCAACGGCGTGGCTCCGGTTGAGCTGTCGTTCGACCTGCTGGATCCGGGCAGCTACCGCGGTCGTCCTGGCCTCGTACGTGCCGCGGTCGAGACTCCCGTTCTCGTAGGCTGCCTGCAGTTGTTCGCGCTGTGCTCTGAGATCGCCGAGGCGGTTCTCTATGCCCGGTATGCGTTCGGCGACGACAGCGGCCTTACTCTCGTTGGTGTCGGCGCTGGCGATCGCCTGCCCGAACGCGCGGCCCTCGACAGCACCGTCGAGTTCAGCCTGGCCGACGGAGACGACGCCGGACAGCTGTGCGCCCGGCTGGATCGACTCGTTGGTCGCGGTCTGTTGGGCGGTCTGCCCGGGTAGTGAAAGCGCCGCTGCCGGCGTCACGAACAACGCCGCGACGACCACTACCAGGACCGTCTGGGACGGGGATTCCATCGTACTTCCTACTCGGCCCCATATACCTATATAAACCCTGCATCCTCAGCCCGGATTAAGCAGGATTAAGTGGACTTCGATTCGACTGCAGTCTGCGTGTTTTTCTAATTCCGGATCGTGAAACGACGACAGGGTTATAATTCGCTTTCCTCCGGATCGACCAGAACGTTCTCCCGGCCAAGGCGGAAGACATCGATTTTGTCGTCCTCGCGAAGCGTCTTGACGACCTGGCTGGTCTTGGCGTCGGTCCAGTCGAACTCGGTGGCGACTTCCTGCTGTTTGACGCGGCCACCGCGTTCATCGAGCAGTCGCAGGACCCGTTCCTCGTTGCTCAGCAGTGCGTCCGCCGGCTCGGATTCGGGTCCGGCGTCCTCGCTGGGTTCGGTGTCAGTCTCGGCCCTGGATGTGGGCTGTTCGTCACCCTCGGACTTGTCACGCGTCCGTCGTTTCCAGGCGCCGATTCCGATACCGATCACGAGGCCGGCGGCCACGACGACAGCGAGCGTGGGGAACGACGACGCGGGGCTGGCGACGACCTGTGGCCCAGCAGCCCCGAACTCGATCGGTCCCTGCCAGATCACAGTTTGGTCGCGGCGCTCGTCGGGCGCGGGCGAGACGCTGTCGGCCTCGTAGCCGTCGGGCCAGGAGACAGTCAATCGGGAATCCTCTTCGAGGAAGAACCCGGCAAGCGCATCGCCTGCCTGGATCGTGTCACCGTCGGTGGCCGCGAAGTTCGTCCACTGGAAGTGATACGTAACCGTCCCGTAGCCCTGGAGTTGCTCGGTGTCCGTCTCGACCGTGAGATTTTGGATGGCCATCGAGCGGCCCGTGGCGTTCTCGGCCGTGCCGGCGGTCCGGTCCATACGGTCGCGAAACGCCGAGAGGTACGTCGAGGTGTTCGCCTCGATGTCCGATTGTAACTGTTCGAAGGCGGCCGTCTCATTTTCGGTCGCCAGCTCGACCCGGTAGGAGACTTCCCAAGTCGCGGAACCGTCCGCTTGCAGTGCCAGCGCGAGGACGATGCGGTCGGCATCGATGTCTGTCTGCGCGAATGTTTCCGAACCGAGGTCGGAGTGTGGAGAGTCGACAGCGACGACTGCACCGCTGGCGACAGCGGCCAGTAATACGGCACTGACGAGGACAACACGAACGGCGGAGCGAGTCATCGGTGGACAGTACAGTATCCGTCGGCAAAGAGGTGATGGCCGGCGCCGTTCTACCGGATCGCGACTGGGTCATCTCGGGAGGACTGCCACTGCTGGCGTGCCAGGCGGCTGCACCGGTACCGGACAGGGGAATTGGATTCTGTGACCGTTCGAATCCGATCGAAGGCCGGTGGCGAGTTGTGTGTCTCACCGGAGTACACGACGCGCAAGGCGCGGGAACCTATCGCCGTGCCGACCTAGCTGATCGCGGACGAGACATTCGGCAGTTACAGTCGGTGGTGGCGCTGACGGTGTGGCCCGTCAGAAGGACTTCTTGATGCTGAGGAACGCGGCCTTGTGCGCCTGTTCGTCGGCGAGCAGCTCCGTCGCCAGGTCAGCCGTTACGTAGTCGTCGGCCTCCTCAGCGGCGACAACCAGCGCTTCGTAGGTCTCGATGGCTTCCTCTTCGGCCTCGAGGACACCGTCGATGACAGCCTCGACGTCAGTGCCGTCTTCGGGCGGCTGGAGCATATCCTGTGCCGGCTCGAAATCCATCGACGCCGGGGGAACCTGACCGTAATACCGGAGTCGGTAGCCCAGTTCCTCGGCGTGGCCCAGTTCTTCCTGTACGTCTTCCATTAGGTCCTCGGCGACGTCTTCGCCGTCGAACGTCTCCAGATAGATCGCGTTCGCGAGGTAGTTCATCACGGTCTCGACTTCGTCGACGTACGCCTGTTCGAGCAAGTCAACGACTTCGTCTGACATTACAGGAGTACTGTTTGGTGGCTACACATTGAATGTTCCCCCGCGCACAGTAGCGCGGGGAATCCTGCTCTCACGAGGACAGGCTTCCTGTTTCGACGACGTGACTTGCAGACACTTCATAGATGGCATCCGTGCCCGTAGCGGTCACAGTCTCGACAGGCGTTGATTCGGGCCATCCCAGCCCTAATTCCTCGAAGCCCCGTTGCAAGATATTCATCGCAGCATTCGCATCCCGATCAGTCTCGAACCCGCACGCTGGACAGGAGTGGTCCCTGACCCAGATCGGCTTTGCCGTCGCCACGCCGCATCGAGCGCACTCTTTGGTTGTCCCCGCAGGTTCGACCTGCACG
>JBEQBN010000025.1:0-9898 GCA_041639775.1 Halapricum sp. | reverse complement strand
GAGTGGGAGCTCGCGACGGCTGACGACGAGTTCACGGTCACCCTCAGACCGAATCTTTACTGGCACGACGGTGAGCCGATTACTGCCGAAGATATCGCGTTTACTTATGATTTCCTGACAGATACGGCGCTTGGCAACGCCGACGCCGAGTACCCGGCGCCTCGGTTCCAGCGCCAGGCTCAGGCCGTCGACACTGTGACAGTCGAAGACAACCGGACAGCCCGGTTTCGAGCCGATGCGTCCGCTGCAGTCGCTCCCGCTCTGCTCACAGTTCCACTGTTGCCCAAACACGTCTGGCAATCTCGGACTGCCGTCTCCAATGCTCGCCGGGGAATCACCCGTGCAATCGGTCACGACAACAGCAATCCCGTCGGATCCGGTCCGATGACTCTGGCCAGTCGGACAGAGGGCGAATCGGTTCGCTTCACCCGATTCGAGGACCATCCACTCAATCGAGACAACGGATCACCGCTGGCCGAGCAATTCGGACGGGTGGCCTTTTCGGAATTGGTTGTCAGTCTGACCCCGTCGGATCTGACGATGGTTGCTTACCTACAGGAGAACGCAGCCGACGTTACTGTCCCGTCACTCGATAACAAAATAGTCACACAAGTCGCTAGTCGGGATGACCTATCACTTGTGACGAGTGACTCTCGGACGTTGTATCACGTCGGGTTCAACACGCGCCGTCGGCCTCTTCGGAACCCGTCGTTTCGTCGCGCCGTCGCACACCTCATCAACAAGGGGCGGATCGTCGAATCGGTTTTTGACGGGTACGCCGAACCACGGACAGCGCCTGTCAGAACGGAGTCGTGGCTCCCTGAGGACCTCAGATGGAACAACGGTGACCCAGAGGTACCGTTCGCAGGAGTCGAAGACGAACTGTTCGTCGAAAACGCTCGTCGACATTTCAGCAACGCCGGGTATCATTACACCGACGACAATATCCTCGTGTACTAATGGTTCTGGACGACCCATCGACAGCGATCCTGATAGCGATTGTGGTCCGGGTGCTGGCGGTTACTGTAGTCCTCCTCGGTATTTCGCTCGTCACTATCGTCGGCGTCGCACAACTCCGTGCAGTGGCTCGTCAGGGTGTCGGCAGACAAATTCGGCGAGCGCTCCCGTATTTTGTCTTTCTTGGTATCGTGCTCGGGTCGATGGCCACGCTTCGGAGCGTCGGCTCTGAGCTCTCCTGGCGGATCGGGTTCGAGTTGAGCTCGGTCATCTATGAGATTGAGGGCGGCACCGTCGTGCTTGCGGTGCAGTCGGTCCCGCTTCCGAGAGCGCCACTTTTGTTCCCGCTCGTGTACGTCTTTGGGTATGTGTATCTGCTTTCGTTCCCGTTTCTTGCCTACCTGCTTTCGACCGATCTTCGCCCGTTTCGGACGCTGTCACTGGCCTACGCGTTCAACTACGTTGTCGGCGTGATCCTGTATATTGCATTCGTCGCGTACGGGCCGCGAAACTACTACAATCTCGGAGCCGTCGAAGTGCTGTACAACGTGTGGCCGGAATCACAGTTGTTGACTTCGATGGTGAACACCAACACGAACGTCTTCCCGTCGCTACACTCCTCTGTCTCGACGACTATCGCTATTATGGCGGTCAAAACTCGCGATCGCTATCCGCTGTGGACGCCAATCGCAGTCGTACTTGCCGCGCTGGTCTGTCTCTCGACGATGTATCTCGCGATTCACTGGGCGACTGACGTCGTCGCCGGAATCGTGCTGGCATTTCTGTCCGTCTGGTTCGCCGAGCGTTATTACGAACAATATGTAGACTTTATCGAGCGCGCCCGGGACAGGACGCTCGAGGTCGCCGGCCGACTCCGAAGTCGAATCGCCGATTACCGAGTTGAATGAACGGGCCCGTCTGGTTCGGAAGGAACTTACAGCAGTCCCGATCAGTGAACGTATGGCACGCGTTACGGTCGGTGGTCGGATCCACTTCGGCTTTCAGAACCTCTCGCTGGCACACGATCGTCTCTATGGTGGCGTCGGCGTCAGTCTCTCAGAGCCGCGTCTCGCTCTCAGTGCCGAGCGCGCGTCGGACGTGCACTGTGATTGGTCGGGCGGCCAGTCCTACGTTGAGCGAGCAGTCGAGATACTCGACGTGCCGGGGGCGGATGTGACTGTCGAGCAGCGTCTCCCACGGCACGTCGGTCTCGGGAGTGGCACGCGACTCGCCCTCACGAGTCTGGTCGCGATCGCTCGGGCATACGACAAAGACAGTGCTGTCAGGGCTCTCGCGCCTGACCTCGGCCGCGGTGGTCGAAGCGGTGTCGGCGTCGCGACCTTCGAGAGCGGTGGGTTCGTCGTCGACGCCGGTCATCCGACGGAGTTGTTCACAAGCGAGCCGCCAGCAGCAGGCGATTGGACAGTCCCACCGGTAATCGCACGCCACGACGTGCCCGATGCGTGGCGGTTCCTGCTGGTGACCCCTGAGACCGAACGCGGGCTCAGCGGCGAACCGGAAGACGCTGGTATCCGCTCGGTCGTCGAACAGGCCGATCCAGGGATCGCCGACGACATCGCGCTCGTGGTGACACGGCAGTTGCTGCCGGCAATCGCAACGGGTGACTACGAGACGTTCGGCAGCGCAGTCGCACGGCTGAGCCGTTTGAACGGTGCCTGGTATGCCGACGAACAGGGTGGTGTCTACCGACCACCCGCAGGCCGACTCATCGATGCACTCGACTCGATCCCCGGTGTTTCCGGGGCCGGCCAGTCTTCTTGGGGACCGACGGTCTATGGGATCACGCACGCCGAAACGGCCGGGACAGCCGAGCGGATGGCCCTGGATGCACTCGATGATCTCGGACTCGATGGGACCGTACGCGTCGTCGAGGCCGCGACGGGCGGCGCGATCGTCGACTCAGCGTAATTGTCAGGCTACTGTGCTCGCCACATTTGTGTGTAGTCACTCGTACAACGCGCTCGCTACATTTGCTCGAACCACAATTGACTGCACGGGTCCAACCCTATCCGTGTCTATGCCGCGAGTCGAGTCAATCTACGTCTACCCGATCAAGTCTCTCCCCGGCCGCAGCGTCGAGACGGCGACGGTCGGTCCCGGAGGTTCTCTGGCCCGGGATCGACAGTACGCGATGATCGACGGCGACGGTGCGTACGTCAACGGGAAACGAACGGCTGCAGTCCATCGCATCGACGCAGACTTCGGCCCCGCCGGGACGATCGTGACGTTCGACGACGGCGAGGAAACGGCCAGGTTCGATCTCGACGACGAGCGAGAACGCGCGCAGGCGTGGCTTGCGGAGCGTTTCGAGCCGTCGATCGAACTCGACTCGGACGATCGGCTCGGATTCCCCGACGATACGACCGATCAGGGTCCGACGGTCATCTCGACGGGTACCCTGAGTACCGTCGCGACGTGGTTCGACACCGTCGACGGCCCGACTGAAATGCGCCGTCGACTCCGGCCGAATCTCGTGGTCGAGGCCGAGCCGTTCTGGGAGGACCGCCTCTATGCCGGAACTGGTGAGTATCGTCGCTTCGATGTCGGCGCCGTTACCTTCGAGGGGACGGGACCGTGCCAGCGCTGTGTCGTGCCCACACGTGACCCGGATACCGGCCGTGAAACGGAGGGATTTCGGGCCACGTTCGTCGAGAAACGTCGCGAGACGCTCCCGCCGTGGGCAAACGAGGACCGGTTCGATCACTATCATCGAGTAATGGTCAACACACAAACCCCGTCCAGTTCCCGTGGTAGCAGGGTCTCCATCGGTGATGAGGTCGTCATCAGAGATGTCCGGACGGACGAAAGCGAGTGAGCGTCGCGGCTGGACTGGTTCGACCGGTGTGGCAGTCCTCTGTGGACGTCACCCCGTCCCGTCGAGATGGGCATCGAGGAACTCGACCTGACTTGGGAGCGTCTGTTCGCGCCAGTCCGAGTTGTCGATCATTCCGTGTCCCGCACCGTCCCCGGTAATCACCTCGACCGGAACGTCCACATTCCGTAGTGCGTCAGCAAGTACTGTGGTGGACCGATAAGGGACGATCGAATCGTCGGTTCCGTGAACGAGCATCACCGGCGGGTCGTCGGGGTCGACGTGGGTCACGGGCGACCCTTCCGCGAGGGTTGCCTCGCTGGCGTCCGGCCCGAAAAACCTCTCGACAAGCGGGTTACCGGCAGATTCCGGCGTCGTGAAATCGTACGGACCGCTGTAGCCCACAACAGCGTCGACAGCTGCTGGAACGTCGCGTTTGTACTCCGGTGGCTGGAAACGCTCGTGATCCGGCGCGAGCCCGACCAACATTGCGAGGTGCGCCCCAGCGGAGTACCCAGCGAGGGCGCCGCGTGACGCGTCGATGTCGTACTCTCCGGCGTTGTCTCGGACCCATTTGACCGCGGCGACGACATCACGGACTGGGCCTGGATAGCGCTCCTGCTGAGCGAGTCGATACTGGATGTCTGCGACAGCGTACCCGTGTGCAGTCAGGCGGCCGAACATCGGTCGATACCCCTTGTCACCAAGTATCCAGGCGCCGCCGTGTGCGAAGACGACGAACGGATGTGTGCCGCTGTCGTCCGGTAGATACAGATCGAGTTTCAGTGTGGCCTCTGGCGTCTCACGGAACACGATATCCTTGGGGTCGTCCCCAGCGCTCGTCGTCGTTTCCGTACCGGCCGACGGCGACTGGCTGTCCGTCGCTGTCGGGTTCTCGCTTGTCGTCTCCGTACTGGCTGATCGTTGTGGATCGTCTGTCCTTTCCGATTCTTCGCCCGTACAGCCTGCGAGCAGTGCAGTAGTAGCTGTGAGCACACTACGACGCGACCACCGCCGCTCCCTGTTCGCACACATCTGTGCAGGACGTGCCTCTCGGGGCGGTCGGATCAATCTATCGACAACCGTCGGGAGGACAATCCTTTTGCCCTGGCCGGAGTAGTTCTCGATATGGACTGGCCACACGATCCGGACGGTGAGGCGGGCAGCGAGGGCCGGCGCAAGTACGGTCACGCCGTCCTTGCGAAGAAAGTCTCCGAGGAGGACTTTCCGCTGACGGCGAGCGAATATGTCGAACAGTACGGTGACCACCCGGTTCGGATCGACTACGAGACCGTCGTCAGCGTCGCGGACATCTTCGAACACGTCGATAGCGAGACGTTTGAGGACTTCCCTGAATTCCATCAGGCGCTCGGACGAGCGATGCGCGAAGCCGACTATTGGCCCTACGAATCTGCGTAGTGGATCGACACACCGATATCAACTGGCCCGTTAGTCCCGGGCAGTTGTGACGAACACGCAGCTCACCCACGTCCAGATCGACAACTACGGTCCCTGGACAGTTACGCCTGAACCGCGCCGAGAAGTCGACCTGCAGACCCTCCAATCGCGACTCTATGCAGATCTCGCTCAGTTTTTCGGCAATCGCGGTGGCTACACCTTCTTCACTCGCTTCGACAATATGATCGCGGTCTCGAACGGTGCGTCGATGGACGATCACGCGACGCTACAGGAGTCGATCCGCAACCGCTATCCCGTCACGATGAGTCTGAGCGTCGCGACCGGGCAGACACCTGCTGATGCGCTCGCGACGGCGACCGAACAGCTGCAGGACGCCGGCAGTGCCCAAGACCAGTCCCGTCAGGAGATCCTGCGTGGTCACCACATCGACGAGCAGTTCCGGACTGACGAGGACCTCCGCATCGCCCACTTCGACGTCAACGACGCGACCGGCAAGTACACCGATCGACTCAACGAGTTCGACACGTTCATTCGGATCGAACAGGGCTATGCGTCGCTTATGAAATATATGCGCCAGGCCTACGACAGCCTCTCGTTTTTCGTCGGCGGTGACAACATCATTGCGGTCTGCCCGGAGATGGACGCCCCGGACTATCAAGACGCCATCGACCACGTCCGAGAGGACGTCGGCGTCGAACTCAAGGTCGGTGTCGGCGAGGGTCGGCGCGCTGATGTGGCTGGTATGGCCGCCAAACACGCGCTTGAGGAGTGTCGAGCGACGGGCGCGGACGTCGAACTCGACTGCTGAGGAGTCGCTGTACAGGCGGTACGAGGCGACTGCCCCGGGGGGTGCGTTCACTTGGCTCTTGGGTGGCTGGCTGTGACAACGATAAACATACGACCGAGAGCCGTATAAACGTACTGCAGATACCTTTTAGACGACACCTCCCGAAAAGCCAGGTATGAACGGTGACGTCACAGTACAGGAGGCGATGACCCGTGATTTCGTGGGGGTGAGTGGCTCGGATACCATTCGTAACACGGCCCAGCTGTTGCTTGAGGAGGACGCCCCGGGTGCCGTCGTTCTCAGGGGGCAGGATCCGGTCGGCGTCGTCACGGCCAGCGACGCGCTTTCGTGGCTCGTCGACGACGGGCGCGCTGACGCATCGGTGACTGAATGTATGTCCGAACAGGTACCTAGCGTCACGGCCGACCAGGGGATTGAGGCTGCGGTCGACACGCTGTTCGCCCAGTCGGCGACGCTGCTCGTCGTGACCGACGGCAGCAGCGAACCGATCGGGGTCCTCACGCAGCGAGACGTGATCGCGGCAACGACGTTCACCCCGGGCAATACGGCAACCGACCAGGAGGTCGAACCGGCGCGCGTCGAGTCCGAACCGGCCCCCGCCGACGCCGACGGCGGATACAGCGATCAGGGGATCTGTGAGCGATGCGGCGCACTTACGTCGGATCTCGTCTCGTTCAACGGACAGTTGCTCTGCCCGGACTGCCGTGACGTTCGATCGTGACCGTCACAGCCGCTTTCAGGTCAGTTGCGTAATGAGTGAGACAACAGTTGAGATCCAGGCCGCGACGATAGACGACCTCGATCAGCTCGTCGCACACTGGCTTGATCTGGCCGGGGGACAACGTGAGTACGGGTCTCATCTCCGGACGACAGCCAACCGAACCCGGATCAGCGAGCTGTTCGCTCGACGGATCGCACGGGACGAAGCCCAGGTTGCCAGGGCAGACGACCGGATTGTCGGCTTTGTCACGTTCACGATGGCGGGCAGCACCTTCACGAAATCAGTGAGCCGTGGTGTCATTCAGAATCTCTATGTCGTCCCCGAGGCCCGCGGCGAGGGGGTCGGAACGCAGTTGCTTGACGTTGCCGAACGGGTGCTTGTCGAGGATGGTGCAGACGTGATCGCGCTAGAGGCAATGGCCGACAACGACAGTGCCCGACAGTTCTATCGGGAGCGTGGGTATCAGCCCCACCGGGTGACCTTCGAAAAGTCGGCCGAAAGCGATACGTCTTAAAGGCCCACCCTACTACGTACAACCGCGCCAGGGGAGCTTGGGTGGTCCAAGCACCCGACTTGTAATCGGGAGTTCGAGGGTTCAAATCCCTCCCCTGGCTTGCTTGTGAGTACGAGTCCGAGCGCGACCACATAGTTGTGAGCAAAGGCTATCAGGACCGACCAGGAAACGGTTTTATAATAGCTACCCGTGTATCGTCTATCGAATGCCCACGTTCGAGTTGGACGTGTCCGAGGAGACGGCACGCGGGCTGGCTGTCGAGGCCGATATGCTGGGTTTCGAGACGCGTGCGGCGTATCTCGAATGGATCGTCAGCCGGCGGTTCGCGATCGACAGCAACGACGAGCGCGCCGCGTTGCTGAACGCGTACGCCGAGCAGGCTGTGGAGATGGATCTCCAGAACGTCGAAACGCCCCCGATCGAACACGAGGTCGAAGCCGACCCGCCAGATCCTGACGACCTGGCGACAGTTATGGGCACGAACCTCGCACCCGACGTCGCCCGGATTGAGGACGAAAGCATCGCCGACAGTGCCCACGCCCTTTCGAACGTCGAGGCGAACCGCTTCGACGAGTTCGCCCGTCGGGCAGTGGCACAGACGCGCGAACGGCTCGGCGACGGCGTCGGGTCCGGGATCGACTACAGCTCACAGACCGCCATCAACGACGCCGATCGCCGCATCGGCGAGGACATCGCCGATCTCGATACGATCGACGTTCCCGGGTACGACGAGGATCTCGTCGCGCGGCGGCGGCGGGCCGTCGGGGCCGCGCTCGCGCTGCTGCGCGACCTCGAAACGGCCAAACGCAACGACTTCGTCGACGCGCTCTATGAGGAGTTCCCGGCGGGCTATGACTCCGAGTCGACGTGGTGGGACTGCATCAAACAGGGGCTCGAACAGGTCGACCGCGTCAAGCCGGCCCGGGACGGGAGCCACATCTGGGAGTACCGGTCGGTCCCCGGACGAGTCAAACGCATTTCCTACGAAGACTAGCCTGTGTCATCTCTCTACGGGCGGAACTCACAACCAGAACGGAGCGACGCCGAACCGCTACTCGTCGGTCTCGTCGTCCTCGTCAGCCAGGATGTCGTTAGCTTCGAGGTACTCACGCCGCGTCTGCTCGTCGAGTTGTTCGAACCGTTCGTCCTCGACGCTGATGGTGGCGACGCCGATCCCCTCAGGCGAGAGGCCGTCGTCGGTGACTGATGCCAGCGCCGAGAGCGCCAGCCCGACCCCGTCGTCCAGGGTCATCTCCGCGTCGTAGTGCTCTTCGAGGTACTCGCGGATGTCGTTGCGGTCGGCCCCGACGGCCAGGGCCTTCCACTCGTATGGCGTGCCGGAAGGGTCAGTCTCGTACAGGCGCGGCTCGCCGTTTGCGACACCGGCGATGATCAACGCGACGCCGAAGGGTCGCGCGCCGCCGACCTGCGTGTACTGCTGGATGTGGTCAGTGACGGCCTTCGTCAGCGTCTCGACGCCGATCGGCTCGTCGTAGCGTAGCTGGTTGAGCTGGGCCTGTCGGCGCGAGAAGTCGATGAGCTGGCGAGCGTCAGCTACGTGGCCGGCGCTTGCGATCCCGATGTGGTCGTCGGCCTTGTGAATCTTCTCGACGGAGGAACGCTCCATCAGCGGCGACCGGATCCGCTTGTCGACGGCCAGTACGACGCCGTCGGGTGTTCGAACGCCGATACTCGCCGTTCCGCGTTTGACTGCTTCACGGGCGTACTCGACCTGATAGAGGCGTCCGTCGGGCGAGAAGATCGTGATACCCCGATCGTACGCTTGCTGTTGTTGGTTTCCCTGCATAGTTACTCGGTGTCGAGTTCCGTCCCAGCCGTGACCCCGTCGTCTGTGCGGTAGTCAACTCGCCCCTCTCGGGCGATGGCCGACCGCTCCGTGCCCTCGACTGTGACGTGTCTCTGCTCCGTCCGTTCCGGCGGCCCACGCATATACTTTTCTTCACAGGCCCGGACGGTCCCGCTGATGCCCGCGACTTGCAATCCGACCGGATCCGTCCCGACCGCATCGACACACGCGAGCATCGCCCTGGCACGCTCGCTCTCGCCGCGTCGGACCCGAACGATGGCTTCGGCACCGCCCTCCCAGCTTTCAAAGCGAACAACCGTGAGATCGGCGTCCGCGCTGGCGACGTCGCCGAGCAGGTTCTGTGCGGCGTACCACACCGCCCGCTGGAAAGGGCCCCGGTCGAGGGTGCCGTCGGGCCACGTCTCGAGCCGGACGGCTAGGTATCGCCATCGGGGCTGGAGGTGTTTCGGCAGGTGTTTCACGTCTGATCCGCCCCTGCCCGCTCGGCGACGAGCACGCCGACCTGTTCGTGGACCCGCTCGACGGCCGTCAGCGCGAACCCGGCGTCGGTCAGCGCGTCCGCCAGTACGCCGACTGTCGCCGGATCGTCAACCGCCGGCGAGTAGAACGGCTCCTCGGGATCGGCTTCACCGAACAACATAACGTCACCCAGTACGAACCGATCGGGTGTGAGTCCCGCGATCACGTCGATCGCGTCGCGCTTGTCCGCATCCGAGAGATGATGCATCGCGAAGTTCGAGACGACGACATCCACGTCGCTGTCTACGTTGGGCTCCCGGAACCGCCCGGTGTCGAATTCGGCGTTTTCGATGCCTGCC
>JBEQBN010000024.1:0-10074 GCA_041639775.1 Halapricum sp. | reverse complement strand
TCGACGAGTTCGCCGTCGAGTCCCACGCCGGCCATCTTGTAGGTGTGTTCGACTCGCTTGCCGCCGTTGTCGAGCGCCTCGACATTGCGGACTTCCGCCAGACTCGGTGTCACCTCCGCGTGGTTTCGAGGGTCGTCTAGGTACGCGAAGACGTCCTCGACAGGGGCATCGATGTGGACTGCTCGACTAACTGTGACCATATGCGTTGGTTCATCCGGGGGAAACATAAGTACGGCCCCGCTTAACTCCGTGTTCCGGACTGCCCGCTGCACTCGCGGTCGTGTGCAACACGGGCAGCAATTGGCCGGCGCGAATGTCGCACTACAAAACGGTGACCGTCCGCCCCTACCGTCTCGACAGCGACAGCTCTCCAAGGTGAGTACTGTCCGAGAGTAAGACGCTTGGGAGGTAGAAAGCCCGATTCCGGCCGGCAAAGGGCCGTGTGGAATTGGGATGGGCCAAACCGGATTTGAACCGGTGACCTCCCGGTTATCAGCCGAGCGCTCAACCTGACTGAGCTATTGGCCCAGGCGAGCGCATTCCTGCCTACTGGGCAAGTAGTTTTAAACGTTGCCTTTCGATCCAGTCTCGGGGACGGCTCCCGTGTTATACGGTCGGTTGTAACGATGTACCGATACGATCGCATACTGGGTGCGATCGATCCGGAACAGACGTACAACCGACCGTCTCAGTTGTCGTCACCGTCGTCGATGTCGTAGTCGTCCGCACCTACGTCGTACGTGTCAGTGCCCGGTTGCCCACCGGGGACGCCATCGCCGTCACCGGGGAACCCAGTGGTATAGACCCGACCGGTGGCGAACCCGCCGGTCTTGCTGTCGACGTAGGGAGTGATGACCCACTTCTTGAGCGCGACACGGACCGGATAGCGGGTCATCGGGACGACCAACAGCAGACCGACGAGATCGGTCACCAGCCCGGGCGTCAGCAGGAACGCGCCGGCGGCGATCAACAGCCCGCCGTCGATCAGCTCGTCGGTCGGCGGCTCACCCCGGGCGAGTTTGCGCTGGATCTTCGAGATGGTGTGGCGTCCCTCAGCGCGGGCCAGCAGCATCCCGACGAGCGCGGTCAACACGACGACCAGCACCGTCTCGAGGCCGCCGATGACCCCTGCGACCGCGAGCAACAGCAGGATATCTAACAGCGGGATGAGTAGCAGGACCGCGATCAACCGAAGCATCACCTCTCCCTATCGGGGCACGATGTATCAACCTTTTCGAGTCACGCCTCGTAGTGCAAGCGTTCTTTTCTCCGCGCCTCAGACGAGGCCGTATGGACGAACAGCCGAAAGTCGAGTGGCGCGAGTGGGGGCCGGAAGCGTTCGCGACGGCCGAGCGGACGGGCTCGCCAATCTTGCTGTCGCTCGTGACGCCGTGGTCGCCCGAATGTGCGGCGATGGACGCGAGTACCTACGCCGAGCCGCGGATTGCCGCTCACGTCAACGACGGGTTCGTCCCGATCCGGGTCGACGCGGATCGACATCCGCAGGTCCGTGATCGGTACACGATGGGTGGGTTTCCCTCGACGGTCTTTCTGACCCCCGACGGGCGAGTGCTCACCGGCGCGACGTATCTGGGTGTCGACGGCTTCCGGGAGATCCTCGATCGCGTCCGGGAGACCTGGGACGCCAAGGGCGAGGCGGGCGGATCGATCCCGCGCCAGGTGCGGGAAACCGAGCCACCGGGTGGATCGCTGTCCGCAGCGATCGAAGAGCGGATGATCGAGCAGTTGCTCGCGGCCTACGACGAGGAGTTCGGCGGGTGGGGTGCGGACGTGAAGTTCCCGCTACCCCGCACGATCGAGTTCGCGCTGGTGCGGGCGCGCGAACAGGCCACACGAACGCTCGAGGCGGTGCGGACCCACCTGCTCGACACCTACGACGGCGGATTCTACCGGTACGCGACCGAGCGCGACTGGAGCGAGCCCCGACGGGCGAAGTTGCTCGACGACAACGCGGCGCTGATACGGGCGTTCGCCCACGGGTATCGCTACACCGGCGAGGAGCCCTACCGCGAGACGGCCGAGCGAGCGATCGAGTACCTGACGACCACGCTGTGGACCGACGACGCGCTCGGGGCCGGCGCGTTCGCGGCCAGCCAGGCCGGGCGAGCACGCTACTATCAGCTCGACGCGACCGAGCGCGAAGACGCCGACCCGCCGCCAGTCGACGGCACAGTGTTCGCCGACCGGAACGCGCTGGCGGTCGACGCGCTGTGTACCTACTACGCCTACACCGACGACGACCGCTCGCGACGGTTCGCCGAGCGTGCGCTGGATACGGTAACTGAACTTGTCGATGAGGAGGGGGTCGTCACACACTACCCGGGAGCGGACAGCCCGCGCGGGCTACTCGTCGATCAGGCGCGCGTGCTCACCGGACTGACGACCGCCTGGCAGGTGCTCGGCGAGCACGGGCCGGCGCGATCGGTGGCGGACTGGACGATCGAGCACCTCGCCGAGGACGGCGTGTTCAGGGACGGGCCACCCGGTGAGGCCGGACTGCTGGATCGGTCGCTGTATCCGTTCGACTACGCCGTCGCGTTCGCCGACGCCGCGATTACGCTGGCGGCGCTCACCGGCGAGTCGAGCTACCGGGAGACGGCTCGCGAAACGCTTGGGACCTACGCGGACGCCGCCGACCGGATGGGCGTCGAAGCGGCCGAGTACGCCACGAGCGTCGCCCGTGTCCGCCAGCCGCGGACGATCGAAGTCGGCCCACCGGCGGGGAGCGAGCTCCACCGTGCCGCGCTCCGGCTGGCCGATCACGAGGCCGTCGTCGTGCCCGGCGTCGGCGGCGAAACGACGACAGTACTCGACGGGGAGGCGACGGTCGGATCGGCCGAGACGCCGACGGAACTGGAATCGCTGCTCACGGACGCGTGATTGGATACGTAAACTCACGATAGGTTTTTTATCGGCCGCCGCGACAAGCCGATATGGCCACACTCCGCGACCTCGGGCTGTCGGAATACGAGACTCGAGCGTACCGATCGCTGCTCGAAACTGGGCCGACAACGGCAAAGGAGTTGTCCAGGATCAGCGACGTGCCGATGGGTCGGATCTACGACGTGCTCAACAGCCTGGAGACACAGAACCTCGTCCGGAGCCAGGCCGCGAGCCGACCGAAAAAGTACGTCGCGGTCGAGCCCGAGACCGCGCTCGATCGGCTACTGGAGGACAAAAAGCAGGAGCTCGAAGAACAGGCCAACCAGTACGAGGAGATCGTCGACTCGCTGGCGGAGGACCTGGAGGCGGCCGAACCGATCGGGGAGACGTTCTGGACGGCCGCGGTCGGTCCCGAAGAGACCGCGGAACTGCTCATCGAGCGGTTGACTGCCGCCGACGATCGGATCGTCATCGTCACCTCGCAGTTCTCACAGCAGTTCGACCTCGACGAGATCGGCGATCGGAGCGTCGCCACCCTGAAAGACGCACTCGACCGCGGCGTCGAAGTCAAACTGCTTATGCCGCCGGAGATGGTCAAGGCGCTGCCGGACAGCGTCGGCGAGCGCTACCGGGAACTCCTGCAACCGCACGACGGCTTCGAGGTCCGGACCAGCGAGAACGTCATCGGAACCTTCGAGACGATCGATGACACCGAAGTCTGCATCGAAGTGCCACACCCGCTCCGGGAGAACGAGACGTTCGCCGTCATCGACTTCAAGGACCCGGAGTTCGCCGCGACGGTCACGGCTGAATTCGAGGCGCGCTGGGCGGACGCCGATCCCCTCGAACTGTAGCGTGGCAGTAGCCGGCTCGCCTACTCGCCCTGCATCGGGACGAACCGAACGCCACCGTGTCGAGTACGGGCGAGCGTACCGTCCTCGCGTTTGATCGCTTTGACCAGCGTCTGATGGCCCTCGCCCAGCGGCCCGAGCAACACGCCGCCGGGCCGGACCTGGTCGACGACTGCCTTGGGAAAGTCCGGCGCAGCGCAGGTCAGATACGCTCGGTCGTAGGGGGCATACTCGGCCCAGCCGTCGTGGCCGTCGCCGGCGCGGATGGAGACGCCGTCGTATCCCAGTTCGGCCAGGCGCTCGCGGGCCTCGCGAGCGAGCGATTCGTAGTATTCGACGCTGTAAACGCCCTCGTCATCGACGAGTTCGGCCGTGACAGCGGCGTGATAGCCACAGCCAGTGCCGATCTCCAGGACCGTCTGGCCGGCTTCGAGATCGAGAAGTTCGGCCATAATCGCGACCATATGTGGGGCGCTGATCGTCTGGCCCTCGCCGATCGAAAGCGGTCGGTCGGCGTAGGCACTTGCGCGCTGGCTGTCAGGGACGAACGCCTCGCGCGGGACCGCGGCCATCGCGTCGACGACTGCTTGGTCGTCGATCCGCTGGCGAAGCCCCGCTAACAGGCGGTCTCGGCTCGCGTCGTCGTCGCTCCCGAACATCCTACCACGCCGACCACGCGGTCGAACTCTCATCGCGGACGAGCAGGCGCTTGATGTCCTTGGCGAAAGCCATATCGCCGTCGTGATCGAGTTTCTCGTGGTTGTAGCCGTGGGCGTCCTCCCGGAGGTGGATCCCTTCGACGGTGAACTCCAACTCGCCCAGTTCGTCGGTTTCGCCGACGACAAACTCGTAGTCGCCGGGGACGTGTAGCTCCTCGCTGCGGGTCCCCTCGCGGTCGCCGCCCTTCGGATGGACAGTCGTGTTGACGCTGACGTTGCCGACCGCCCGCGTCCAGATCGTGCGCACGTCCTCGGCCGGGGCTTCCTCGACGCGATCCTCGGCCAGTTCGAGGCTGGTGATCCGGACAGTCAGAATCGCCTCGTCGGTTTCCAGCAGAAACTCCTCGCCGACTGCAAGCGTCTCCTCGGCGGGCACGTCGGTGCTCGCGCTGAATGAGTCGCCGTCCTGAGAGACGACGACATCCCGCTGGAGCGTGGTCTCTTCGGGCAACGTCGTTTTGTGGACGTGTCCACACTCGGTACATTTGACGGTGGCTTGCCCACCGTTCGAGAGCACCTCGTGGACGGTCTCGAACTCGGGCGAGCAGGCCGGACACGGCACTGCAACCTGATCCGTGGCGTCGGTCATACGTGTCGGTACTCGGCACGTACGTAAAAGCCGTGTGACAGCCTGCGGGAGCAAGATCCGGTTCGAACGTCGCTACTCGGCGCGGTCGATGTCGAGTTGGTCCTCGACGCCCTCGAGCCACTCTGAATCCGCGAGTTCCTCCATCCGCTCGCGGAAGTGCTCCTTGCAGACGCCGACCTTGATCCCGTCTTTCTCGACGGTGACGTCGGCGTCGCGATCACAGTAGTGACAGTTCATACGCGAGGGTACAACGGCGACGACATTGAACCCTGCGCTGTCGTCTTGCGCGTGTCGGACGCTGTCCAGTGGTGACCGTCACCGTCGAGGATGAGGCAGTCGCTTGCGGACCCGGTCGAACTGCTCGGCGTCGAGACCAGCGGTCCCGAGTCGGCGCCCGTGTGCGTCACTGCCGCCGGTCGCCAGCAGGCCGTAGCGATCGATCGCACGCCGGACCGGGCGGCGGTCGGCGTCGTGATCGTAGGGATAGGCCAGTTCGACGGCGTCCAGATCCGCCGCCAGGGCGAGCGCGTGATCGGGGTCCTGATAGCGAAGCGGATGCGCGAGCCCGACGAACGCGGCCGCCTCCGCGAGCAGTCGCCGCCCGGTCTCGAACGTCGGGATCTCCCTGGAGACGAAACAGGGGTCGTCGTCTCCGATGAGCGTCTCGAAGGCGTCCTGATACCCCAGATCCGCGTCGCTCGCGTCGATCGCGCGAGCGATGTGCGGTCGACCGACACCGGGGTGAAACTCGATATCTACGGTGACACCGAGTCGATCCTCGACGCAGTCGACGATCGCGCGGGCGCGCTCGACCCGGTCGCGCTGGATGCGCTCGCAAGCCGCCTCGAGATCGGGTGTCGGATCCAGCCCGTATCCGAGCAGATCGACCCGCTGTTTTCCGGCATCGACCCGGAGTTCGATACCGTGGACGACAGTCACGCCGTCGCGACGGACGACAGGGGCGTCCAGGCCGGGTTGGATCCGATCGTGGTCGGTAATCGCTACAGCGTCGAGTCCGGCCTGTCGCGCGGTCGCCGGCACCGCTTTCGGGTCGAGTTCGCCGTCGGAGACCGTCGTATGTACGTGGAGATCCGCCCGGACCATACCTCGCGTTGGACCGACTGGCCAAAGCGACTTCCGATCCTAGAACACATACTGATACCTTCGAGAGTTCTGTATGATTAATAGTTAAGGTTTATTGCCGTCCACCAGTTTCACGTTTGTATGCGACTCACAGCCGCAACAGAGCAGTTCAAGACCCACGAGTATCCGGCGACGACCGAGGAACTGATCGAGGCCTACGGCGAGACGGAGTTGATCCTGCCGAACGGGACCGAGTCGCTGGGCGAAGTTCTAGGACGGCTCGGCAACGAGACGTTCGAGTCGGCGACCGACGCACATATGGCCACCTACAGTGCCGTCTCAAGCAAGGGCATCGGCCGCAAGTACTACAGCGACAGAGATCCGGTCGGACCCGGCGAAGACGGACCGGATCCACTCTCGCTGTAGGATCACATCGATCGATTACTTTTCCAGAAAGTCCGGTTTCGAGACCCGATCGCGACTGTCGGCGTCCGGACGGTCGAGGATTTTCGCCTTGTCGAGGGCCGCAGGCAGGCGGTTCTGCCCGCCAGTCGGCACTTCGTCGCGTTTGACAGTGACTTTCTCACCTTCGACTAGTTCAGACCAGACGTCGTCTTCGTCACCGTTGTCGCTCTCGTGGCGTTTCTTTTTGGCCTTGTTCTTGCCCTCCTCGAAGGCCAACTCGACGATACTCCGGTTGTAGGAGCTGTCCATCTCGGCGACGATCCGCTCGTACTCTTCGGAGTGATCGTGACCGAGCGACGCCGCAACACCGATGGCGAACGCGCGACTCATCGCCTCGTCGCGATCGAGCGATTCCCAGTCGGTGTCGTAGGTCTGTTCGTACATATCAACTCTGGATCTTCTCGTCGGTGTGGACCATCAGCCCGCTATCGCTGAAGGAGATCCGACGGATGTCACAGTCGATGGCCGTCCCGCGCATCTTGATCACCTGAATACCGCGGGTCATTCCACCGGACTCCAAGTAGTTATGGAAAAAGATGACGCCGTGGGCGAGATAGTGCTCGTCTGAGTATGCTGAGGGATCGGTCATCTCCGAGATCAGTATGATCGTCGTGTCGGTCTGTTTCAGCGCCGAGAGAAAGCCGGTGATCTCCTGATTGGCGTCCGAGAAGAAATGCTGGAGCAACATCGTCGAGTCGATCACCGCGCGGTCGATGTCGTTCGAATCGAGAAACGCGACCAGCCGGTTGGTCAGTCCGCCCTCGTGGCCGAACTGCGTGATGGTCCGCTTGCCACTCTCGGTGACCAGATTGAGAAACTGGACCGCGTCCGACTGCATAGCCTTATCGAAGCCGAACTCAAACCCGGCCATATCCTGCATCAGTTCCTCCTTGGTCTCGTGCATCGTCACGTACAGACAGTTTTCGCCCTGTTTGGCGCCTTGGGTGATGAACTGCGAGGAGAATGTCGTCTTCCCGCTGCCTGGCGGTCCGCTGACGACGTACAGTCGCTGGGGCAATAGGCCGCCGTCGACGAGTTCGTCGAACCCGGGGACACCACTCGAGATGCGCATATCTGAAACAGCGTGACCTCGCGACATAGATGTTTTCCCAATAGATCCCGACAGGGATAACTCTCCCGTCACGAGTCTCGAACGCGAAGCGCTTTTGCTTGCAGGCTGACTCCATCACAGCAATGACTGTTCGAACGCGTCAGGTAGCGACGACGGTCCACACGCCCCGGAGGTGTCTCCTATGACGAGCGAAATGACCGAGATCACGGTCGTCGGAGAAGACGATACCGGGTTGATCGCCAACGTCACCTCCCTGTTGTTCGAGCGTGGCATCAACATCGAGGACCTCGATCAGGCCGTCCGGGAAGGCGTCTTCCGGATGACAATGCACGTCGATACCGCCGAGATGGTCTGTACGGAGGCGAAACTCCGCGAGGACCTCCAGGAACTCGGGGAGGACCTTGACGTCGACATCAAGGTCCGATTCCCGAAAGACCGCGAGACCCAGTCGATCGCCGTACTTGTGACCAAAGAATCACACTGTCTGGAAGCGATTTTCGAGGCCTGGGCCAGCGGCGAACTCGGCGCGGACATCGACGTGGTGATCGGCAACCACTCCGACCTGGAGCCGCTTGCCGAGAAGTACGAAGTCCCGTTTCACGACATCGGCGACGAGAAGGGCACGCCCGATGAGGGCGAACTGCTCGAGTTGCTCGAGGAGTACGACTCGGATCTGATCGTGCTGGCCCGATATATGCGTATTCTCAGCCCGGACGTCGTGTTCCGCTACGAAAAACAGATCATCAACGTCCATCCAAGTCTGTTGCCCGCGTTCCCGGGTGCCTCAGCGTATATGCAGGCCATCGAAGAAGGTGTCCGTATCGCCGGTGTAACCGCCCATTACGTGACGACTGATCTCGATCAGGGGCCGATCATCACCCAGCGCGCGTTCAACGTGCCCGATGACGCGACCGAGAAGCAGCTCCAGCAGATCGGCCAGCCGCTGGAAGCCGAGGCACTGCTTGAGGCAATCAGACTCCATCTCGATCAGGAAGTCTCGGTTCATCGCGGCCGCACGAAGCTCCGAAACCCCGATGAAACCGGCGCACAGCTGGGGGCACCGGAGAAACTTGACGAACTCAACCCCGACCGTCCGGTCGACGGGCTCGGGGAGTTCCTCGCGGAGCAAGACGACGCCCAGGCCGAAGCCGACGACTAGACAACGCCGTCCACAGTCGGGTATCGCGGTACCGCGGAACTGTGAATTGTAAACTCGTGCCGAGTTGTTAAACCCTTATGGGCACGGACGACAGAGTCGCGAGTAGAGAACGATGTACGCCACGAGCGAGCAGACAGGTGACATCGCCGGTTCAGTGTCGGCAGACCGAATGGCCGGAGTGGGGAGACGACGACGCCTGGCAGAGACCAACCGTCGCGGCCAGGTCACGATGGCGGAACCGCCGCGAAACGACTCCTGGGGAAACGGTAGTCATAGACGGTCAGGGGGCGACCACAGATGACCCGGACGCGACAATCGGAGAGCCGAGGCGAACGGATCGTCGCACTCGCGCTCGTGACTCTGATCGTGGCGAGTTCGATCGGCGGCGTCATCACTCTCGAGACGGGCGTTGCCAAGGCGGCCACCTCGGGATACGTCGAAGGGACGCCGTATCTCAACGCGAGCGCGCCTGATGCGCAGTTGACACCCGGTGAAGACGGGACGATCTCGGTCAGCCTGACGAACAACGCCGAGATTGAGGACAACAACGAGACACACCCGGCCGAGGCACGCGAGCGAGCCGGTGAAGCGCGGTCGATTGAACTCAACATCAGTGACACGCGAGACGCACCGTTGACAGTCGAGACGGGCACACAACAGGCTGGCACGATCCAAGACGGCAATACAGGCGGGCCATACACGTTCAACGTGCAGGTCGATGAGGACGCGGCGCCGGGAACCTACACAGTGAACGTCACGACTGACTACCGTCACGCCGAAAACGTCACCTACGACGAGGTCGCCGACGGCGAGTACCAGTACAGCGAGGAGGTCACGAACCGGACGGAAACCGACACGATCACCGTCGAAATCGAAGAAGAACCGGATGTCGAACTCAACAATGTCTCCCACGACGTGCCGGTCGGCGGAGAGAGCATCGTCTATCTCAACGTCTCGAATACTGGTGGTGAAAACCTGACAGAGGCAACGCTGTCGTTGACCTCTTCGGATTCAGACTTCTATTTCGCCTCCGGCACGGCAACCTCGGAAGCGTATATCGGCGAGTGGGACTCCGGCGAACATAAGATGCTTTCGTTCCGCGCTGGTACTGTCGATTCAGCAGTAAACCGCTCGTACCCGATCGATCTCACAGTGCAGTACACCGATAGTGAAAATAATCAGGGATCAACGAGTGATCAATTCGGAATCGTCCCCCGTAACAGGACGGAATT
>JBEQBN010000023.1:0-10348 GCA_041639775.1 Halapricum sp. | reverse complement strand
CCCCCGATATATGAGCGACGACCTGGCAGGTGTCGTTCGCGTCCACGTCGTCGGCGACGGAGCCGACGTGCCTGCGGACGCGGTGACGGTTGCTGACCGCGATGGCGCAGACGTCGTCGTTGCGATCGGCGAGCCCGCCCTGCTGGAACTCGCCCGCGAAGGGTGTTCGACTCCGATCTTGCCGGTCGATGCGGGAACCGGCGTCCGATCGGTGCCACGCGATCGCCTCGACGCTGCCCTCGATAGCGTCCGGGACGGCCGTGCGGGCGAACTCGAACTCCCCGTCTTCGGGGTCGATATCGACGGACAGCGCCGCGGGCGGGCGTTGTTCGACGTGATGCTCGTCACTGAGGAGGCGGCCCACATCTCGGAGTTCGAACTCGAAACCCCCACTGACCGGATCGCACAGTTCCGCGCCGACGGGTTCGTGCTCGCGACTGCTGGCGGCACCAGTGGGTACGCACGCCGACTCGACGCCCCAGTGTTCGCGCCGGAAACCCGTGCTGCCGCGGTCGTCCCCGTGGCCCCGTTCGCCACTTCTCTCGATCAGTGGGTCGTGCCAGTCCCCGAGCGCGGCCCGATTCTCGACGGTCGGGTCGCCCGCGAAGAGGCCGGTGTCACGCTGCTGGTCGACGATCGAGACGTGGGCCGGGTCCCACCGCTGACGCCGATCACGATTGATGTCGTCGACACACTCTTGATCAATCACGTTCCGGAGAGTCAGTCCTGCTTTGCGGGAGTCGAGGGCTCTCCCCGGGAAGGTTCGCCGGTAGACACATCTTAATATGCGCCTGGCTCACAGATGCGCATATGTCAGCGCCAGCCTATCAGCTCCCCGGACCGCTCGGCGCCGTCGACGCCGTTCTCGGCGGGGCGGGGACCGTTGAGTATCTCTTACTCGGCCTCTTAGTCGTCAACGTCGCCACGCGGCTGCTTGCCCATCGTAAACACGTCAGCGAGGCCGGCGACGACACCGAGCGTCTGTCGCGCCATCCCCTGCACGTTGCCTCGAACGTCGCACTGGTACTCACCGCTTTTTACTATACGACGCTCGACCAGCACGGCGGCATCGTCGCCTCGACGCTGATCGTCGGGCTGTTCATCACGGACTTCTTCGAGTTCGAGGCTCGCAACGCTGAACTCCGACGTGGCGTCGATCTGGACGCCCCGAAGGGCGCGATCGGTGCCTCCGTGCTCGCGTTGCTGTATGTGGGCTATCTCAGTCTTTTCCAGTTTGTCGCGCCGGTCTGGTCGGCGATCGTTTAGCTCTCCCCACGTGCCGTCTCGAACATCTCGATTGCCGCCTCTCTTCGCTCGCTGTGGTCGACGATCGGATCCGGGTATTCGGGAGCCGCGTTCCGGCGCTGGGTGAGCGACGCCTCGTGCCAGGCGTGGATGATTTCCGGGTCAGCCTCTCGGAGTTCGGGCACGTAGCGTTTGATGTACTCGGCGTCGGGGTCGTATCGCTCGCCCTGGGTCATCGGATTGAAGATCCGGAAGTACGGCTGGGCGTCGGTCCCCGTCGAGGCCGCCCACTGCCAGCCGCCGTTGTCGTTTGCGGTGTCGTGATCGACCAGTTTCTCCCGGAACCACTCATAGCCCACCCGCCAGTCCACCAGCAGATCCTTCGTCAGAAACGAGGCGACGATCATCCGTACGCGGTTGTGCATATATGCCTCCTCGCGTAGCTGGCGCATCCCCGCGTCGACGATCGGATAACCCGTTCGTCCCTCTTTCCAGGCCCGGATAGCGTCCTCGTCTTTCTGCCAGGCAATCTCCTGCTCGTACTCTTTGTAGTTCTCGGTGACGACCTCGGGGTTGAAATACAGCACCTGCGTGTAGAACTCCCGCCAGGCCAGCTGATCCTGGAACTCCTCGACTGATTCGCGGTGGTCCTCCTCGGCGCCCTGTTTTGCCGCCTCGGTCGCCTCGTACACCTCTCTGATTCCGATCGTCCCGAACTTCAGGTGTGCCGAGAGCCGCGATGTACACTCATCAGCGGGGTAATCCCGCCGTTCCTCGTAGCGATAGATGTTCTCCTCGCAGAACGCTTCGAGGCGCTCACGAGCCGCGGCCGTGCTGGCTGGTGGAATCTCCGCTTCCGGCTCCTCGAAGCCGAGTTCACCGAGCGTCGGGATCGGTTCGTCGTCGCTGACCTCGGCCAGCCGCTCGCGATCGGGTGGATCGACCGCCGGGTGTTTCTCGCGGTCGTGCCACTTGCGGCCGAAGTAGGTGAACACCGAGTAGGGATCGCCGTCGTTCGTTCGGATCGCGCCGGGTTCGTGACAAACCGCGTCGTGGACCGCCTCGCGGGCGACGCCGACCTCGTCCAGGGCTTGTCGAACGTCGGTATCGCGTTCGCGGGCGAGCCTGGAGTAGTCTCGAGCCCACGTGACCGTGTCGGCGTCGAACTGGTCGGCGAGTTCGGGCAACACCTCGCGGGGATCGCCCTCGCGGATCAGCAAGTCGCTCCCGCGCGATCGGTACGCCTCCCGCAGCGATTCTAGCGCGTCGAGCATAAATGCAACTCGTGGCGGCCCGGCCTGTTCGAGTACGTCCCGATCGAAGACGAACACCGGGACGACCGGACCGTCCGCCTCGGCTTCGACTAGCGGCCGGTTGTCGGCTACCCGGAGATCACGTCGATGCCAGTGAATGCGCATACCGCTCTATCGTCCCGCCCCCTTCTGAAGGCACCGCCAAACTGTTGGGGCGTCGGTCTCTCGCTTTGTGACCCCGCCGTCGTTCGCTACCAATGTTTTTGCCCGCCTGGTACGACCACCGAACTATGACTGTCGAGGTCGAGCGCTCCGAACGGGTCGTGATCTGCACACTCGCGAATCCCGACGGCCGCAACGCGCTCACGGCCGAGACCGCGACGCAACTCATCGATGCGATCACTGGACTGGAAGACGGCGATGCCCGCTGTGTACTCTTCCGTGGTGAGGGTGAGACGTTCTGTGCCAGCGGTGACGTCGGCGCACACGTTGGCCGCGCTCGTGGCGAACTCGACGGGGCGGTCTGGCGAGACCGCCTCGAAGCGGTCGGTGACGCCGTCGCTGCCGTCTACGAGTGTCCGCTGCCGACCGTCGCTGCCGTCCAGGGGCCGGCCTTCGGTGCGGGCGCGGCGCTGGCGTTGGCCTGTGATCTCCGGGTTGCCAGCACTGCCGGCTCAATCGGATTCGGCTTTCGGCGGTTCGGGCTCGCCGCGACTGCCGGGGCGACGTATTTGCTGTCGCAGGCCGTCGCCCCCGACACCGCGTTACAGTTGCTGTACACGGGCGAGCTAGTCGGAGCCAGGCGGGCGGCCGAGATGGGGCTGTTCACCGACGTCTACCCCCCTGAGACCTTCGAGGAGGAACTCGTGTCGCTGCTGGCGACGCTGTCGAGTGGTCCTCGGGACGCCTTGATCGCCGCAAAGAGCCTCATCCGTGCAGAGCAGACTGGACTCCGGCAGACACAGGATCGAGAACTCGAAACGGCGTCACGACTGGCCGACACTGACGATTTCGAGGAAGGCGTCACTGCATTCGTGGCCGAACGGGAGCCGCAGTTCTAGATCTTCGATTCGGCGTCTTCGGCCAGTTCCTGCATACGCTTGCCGATGCGTCCGGCGTCGGAGAACTCGTCTTCGCTCATCGCGGTCGCTAGGGCGTTGCCCAGGACGAACACGGCGTGTTTGTGCTCACTTTTGGACTTGTGTACGTCCGCCGGCGTCACGTCAAGCTCCTCGTAGGGGTCGAACAGCCCCGCTTCGACGTGGTCCTGCTCGCGGAAGTACTCCATAATCGTGACCATATGCTCGTGGAGTTCTAAGAGCTCGTCTTTGTGCATTCGTGTGTCTCAATTGGACAGACGACGGCTTAAGGGTTGTCCGGTAGCGACTACCAGACGTTCACCTTCGCCAGCAAAAGCACTCCGCGCTCGTCGCCTGTCACCAAGTCCCGTCAGAACACGTACTCGTCGTCGTGGCCCATCATCCCGTCGTCTTCGAGGCCAGGCTCTTCGTCTTCGTCGATCGGCCCACTGGTCTTATACGCCTTCAGTCCCGTCGAGAGCAGGTCTTCGATCGCTTCCTCGCGGTTGAGGAACTCGCCTTTCTCGACGAGCTGAGCGATCTGCATCTCTAAGTGCTCCGGTACGTTGATCTCTACTTTCGCCATCTAACTGTTCCCCGCTTCGCCTGAGGGGTATTTAAGCCTGACGGGGTTCCAGAATCGCTTGGACAACCGTCATCACCCTCCGCTTACGGTGTTCCCTTCTCGTGGGTCGCCGATGTCTCGCTCTGCACATCTGTCCCCAATGCTGATATCGTTCTTACTCGAATCGGAGTGATATGGAGTATACCTCCCTCGGGAGCACGGGGATGTCGGTGAGCAAGATCGCACTGGGCTGTATGAGCTTCGGGAGCGGCGAACCCTGGATGCTTGACGGTGACGACGCACACGAGTTGATCGAGCGAGCCATCGATCTGGGCGTGAACTTCTTCGACACGGCCAATGTCTACTCGAACGGTGAGAGCGAGAAACTTCTCGGCGACGTGCTGGGCGAGTACGATCGGGACGAGCAGGTTGTCGCCACCAAGGTCCGATTTTCCTATGGTGACTCCCATCCAAACGCCGACGGCCTCTCCCGGAAGACGATCGAACAGGAACTCCAACACAGCCTCGACCGACTCGGTATGGAGACGATCGACCTCTATCAGACCCATCGCGTCGACCCGGAGACGCCGATCGAGACGACCCTGCGAGCGATGGACGAGCTGCTCTCACGGGGGAAGATTCGACATATCGGCACCTCCTCGATGTGGGCCCACCAACTGGCCGAGCGACTGCAGACGGCCGAACGGCTCGATCTGCCCCGCTTTGAGACGATGCAAAACCACTACCATCCCGCCTATCGAGAGGACGAGCGTGACCTCCTGCCGATCACGGACCGGGAGAATATGGGTGTCATCCCGTGGGGGCCACTCGGGCAGGGCTTTCTCGCACGTCCGTTCGACCAACTTGAGGCGACCGAGCGTGGCGATCCCGAGAATTACCACAACCCCACGCCCGAGTACGCCGAGGGCGGCGGCAAGGAGATCAACGAGCGGATCCAGGAACTGGCCGCGGAGAACGGTGTCACGATGGCACAGATCGCTCTGGCCTGGCAGTTCGAAAACGAATACGTCACCGCTCCGATCGTCGGCACGACGAGCATTCAACACCTCGAAGAGGCCGTCGAAGCCCTGGAGATCGATCTGACTGATTCCGAGATGGCGTATCTCGAAGCCCCCTATGAACCCCAGTCGGTGATGGCGATCGACTGAGACTGACAATCGTCGTCGTCCGCCCAACTCCGTCCCTATGAAATGTGCGTGCAGCCAGCCGAGTCAGCTGTTGTGGGGGTTTTAGACACAACTCGTACTGATGGTGACCATAGATAAACCATCTATCGGCCGACACACCGTCGAAAGAACTCCAGCCGACCAACATTCTCTCTATGAGACAGTGGATAATCCACAATACTATTCTTTACCACTAACTGGGGTAGCGCACGTAAACTAAAGTGGGGTGATTACTAAGCCCCGATGAGAACCGATGAGCAAACCATCAGCAATCGTGATCGGAGCCGGTGCGACCGGTGTCGGGACCGCGCGCGACCTCGCGATGCGCGGCGTCGACGTGACCCTGCTGGAGCAGGGGAACCTGACACACGGCACGTCGGGCCGGATGCACGGGATGCTCCACAGCGGCGGCCGGTATGCAGTCACTGACCAGCACAGCGCCAAAGACTGTATGACGGAAAACCGCATCCTCCGGGACATCGCCTCGCATTGTGTTGAAATGACGGGCGGGCTGTTCGTCCAGATGCCCGAGGACGACGACGAGTACTTCGAGCGGAAACTAGAGGGGTGTCGTGAGTGTGACATTCCTGCCGAGGTGTTGTCCGCCGAGGAAGTCCTGGAGATGGAACCGTATCTCTCGGATGACCTTGAACGAGCGATACAGGTGCCTGACGGGGCGATTGATCCGTTCCGTCTCTGTGTGGCAAACGCCGTCAGCGCCGAGAACCACGGCGCGCGCGTCGAGACCCACTCGGAGGTGACTGACCTTCTCCTCGAGGACGGCGAAGTCGTCGGCGTCGAAGTCGAACACAAATCCGGTCCCGGACGGCGCGTCCACGGGACCGAAGGCGAGACCGAGGAGATCTACGCCGACCACGTCATCAACGCCGCGGGGGCGTGGGCCGGCGAGATCGGTGCTATGGCCGGCGTCGACGTCGAGGTCATCCCGTCGAAAGGCGTGATGACGATTATGAATGTCCGGCAGGTCGATATGGTAATCAACCGCTGTAAGCCACGAGGTAATGCCGACATCATCGTCCCCCACGAGACGACGGCGATTCTCGGGACGACCGACGAGGAAGTCGAGGACCCCGAGGACTTCCCAGAGGAGAAAGCGGAGGTCGATTTCCTCATCGAGGAGATGTCCAAGATGGCACCTATCCTCACAGACGCCCGGACACTGCGGTCGTACTGGGGCGTTCGCCCGCTGTATGAACCGCCGGGAACTGGGACCGAGGACACCGAGCAGGTCACGCGGGACTACTTCCTGCTCGACCACACCGAACGCGACGGCCTCGACGGCCTCTCGACGATCGTCGGCGGCAAGTTCGTCACCTATCGGAAGATGGCAGAAGCCACCGCCGATCACGTCTGTGAGCTGCTCGGTGTCGACGCCGAGTGTCGGACCGCCGACGAACCGCTCCCGGGAAGCGAAGACCGAGCGATACTCTCGGACGCGATGGACCGCTACGGTCTGCGATCGCCGCTTGCCCGCCGCAACAAACAGCGACTCGGCAGCCGATACGACGAGGTGCTTTCGGGGGCCGATCCCAACCCAGTCGTCTGTGACTGTGAGGGCGTCACTCGCGCCGAAATCCAGGACGCCATCGAGAGCGCGGGGACGGATCTCAATTCGGTGCGCCAGCAGACTCGCGCGTCGATGGGGACCTGCCAGGGCGGGAACTGCTCGCGTCGGCTGGCGGCCGAACTCTATCCTGAATACGACGAGGCGACCGCCTGGGCCGCGCTCGAAGAACTGTATCAGGAACGCTGGAAGGGCCAGCGCCACGCCCTCTGGGGCGAGCAACTGGACCAGGCGACGCTCAACCACGCGCTACACGCGAGTACAATGAACCGCGACAGGGATCCAACCGACGTCAGCGTCGACTTCGCGGCGTTCGACGCCGGTCGTGCTGTCGCAGACGGGGGTGAGTCCGATGGCGATTAGCGACGATGTGCTGGTTATCGGCGGCGGCATCGCCGGGCTCACGAGTGCTATCGCGGCCGCGAAGACTGGTGCACAGACACGGCTGGTCACGCACAAACAGAGTACCCTCGGTAATGCGAGTGGCCTCGTCGATGTCCTCGGGTACGCTCCCGGCGAGGACACGCCACTTTCGGACCCCTACGACGCCTTCGAGCACCTTCCTGCGGAACATCCCTACAGCAAGGTCGGCGCCGACGCCGTCCGTGAGGGGCTGGCACTGTTCGACGACGCCGTTGGCGAGGAGTACCGCGGCGACCACGCCGAGACGAACGCGCTCGTTCCGACCCACGCCGGCTCAGTCAAGCCGACGGCGCGGTATCCCCGCTCGGTCGCCCCGGGACTGGCCAGCGACGACCGCGACACCTTGTTGGTCGGCATCGACAGCGTTACAGGCTTTGACGCGCCGATGGCCGCCGAGCACCTCGAGCGGGTCGGCGTTCCCTTCGACGTGCGTGGCGAGACCGTCCGATTCCCTATGTCGTTCCCACAGGACACGGACATAACTCGCTACGCACGGGCACTCGATCGCAACGAGCCGACCGACGACGGCCCCGTCCGGACGGTGCTGGCCGACCGGGTCGACGACCACCTCGGAGACGAGCGACGTGTCGGCTTTCCGGCGGTGCTCGGTGACTCCCGTCACGAGACCGTCCGGACGGAGTTGCAGGACCGACTCGGCGTTGCTGTCTTCGAGGTCCCGACCGGGCCGCCGAGTCTCCCGGGATTACGGTTGGAAGACGCTCTTTATGAGGCGGCCGAGGACGCCGGTGTCCGGATCACCTCCGGGAACCCAATCGTCGACTACAATGCCGACAGCGGCCGAGTCGAGCAGGTGTTGATGGATCGACTCGGATCGGAAGTCGCCTACGAGGCCAACCAGTACGTCCTGGCGACCGGCGGAGCGGTCGGCGGCGGCATCGAGTCCGACCGCGAGGTCGTCGAAGAGTCGATCTTCGGCCTGCCAGTCGAGCATCCCGACGACCGGTATGAGTGGTTCGATGACGACGTCTGGGGCGACCATTCCTACACGAAGTTCGGCGTCTCAGTCGACGCGGACCTCCGGCCGGTCGCGGGCGAGGAGGTACAGTTCGAGAACGTGCGTGCCGCCGGCACCGTGATCGGCGGCTATGACTTCGCCACCGAGAAATCCGGTTGTGGCGTCTCGCTGGCCACGGGATACGTGGCCGGCAACCAAGCAGGTGAGTTGCTATGAGCAAACAAGCAGAATCCGAACCGTTCGATCCAGTCGACGTCTCCCCCGAGGCGATGGAAATGGATCTCCGTCCGGGGGCCGACAAGTGCGACAAGAACAGCAACTGCGAGACGGCCTGTCCGGTCGCGGAAATCAACGAGGACTTTCCGGGACCGAAATTCCAGGGGCCAGAACAGTGGCGACTCACACGCAAGGGCGACCTGGAGTTCGACGAGTCAGTCGACAAGTGCTTGAACTGTATGCGGTGTGACACTGCCTGTACGAACGACGTGCCGCTGGGGCAGATGCACAATGTCGCCCGGGCGAACTACGTCGACAACCAGATGAGCCACGCTTCCCGGGAGTTCCTCCGCAACAAGATGCTGGCAAACTACGGGTTGCTCGGGAAACTCGGGAGTATGATGCCCCGGATCTCCAACACCGTCTTCGGGCTCGGGGCGACGCGCTGGCTCAATGAGAAACTGCTCGGGTTCCCCAGCGAGCGTTCCTTCCCCGACTTCGCAACCCAGACGTTCCGCGGCTGGTGGCGCGAACGCGGCGGCGACGCCACCTCGGCCGAACGCGCTCGCGAGGCGCGCGAAGCACGCGGTGAGGCCGGCGCGGACAAGAAGATCGCCTTTTTCCACGGCTGCTATGCCAACTACCACCAGACCGAAGTCGCCAAGTCGATGGTCCGGCTCTATGAGTCGCTTGGCTATGAGATTACCGTGCCCGAACAGAGCTGCTGTGGCACGCCGATGTTCGCAAACGGAATGCTTGAGGACGCTCGCGGAGTCGCTGAAAAGAACGTTGACACTTTCGGTGCGCTCGTCGATGACGGCTACGATCTGGTCGCGACCTGCACCTCCTGTTCGATGGCCCTGCGCAAGGAGTACCCCGAACTGTTCGACATCGACGGTGTCGATGAGGTCGCCGCCCATATGTTCGACGCGGTAGAGTATCTGCGGGTCAACGAGGACCTCGAGGCCGAACTCGCGGGTGCCGACGTCGATTTCCCGGCGATGACCTACCACGCCCCCTGTCACGGCGAGGTGATGGGCGTCGAGGGGATTGTCACCGAACTCCTCGCGGACGTCGACGGCGTCGAACTCGAGGACACGGGCGACGTCTGCTGTGGCCTGGCCGGGACGTACGGCTGGAAAGCGGAGAAATACGAGGACTCGATGGAGATCGGCGCGGAGATGTTCGAGGCCTTCGAGGAGGCTCCGGGTGAGGTCGCGCTGACGGAGTGTCCGATGTGTAGCGCCCAGATCGAACACGGTACCGGCTACGAGGTCAAACACCCGATGCAGCTCCTCGAAACCGCGCTGGCGGAGTCGTAGTCTCATCAGGACTCGCTGCGATACTCACTCAGGTGCGGATGGCGCTCGTCGGCCAGTAGCGCCCCGACCTCCGCGAGCAATCCCACTACGACGGGACCAGCGATGACGCCGACGACCCCGATCGAAAGGATACCACCGACGAACCCGATGAAGTAGAGACTGCCGGGCATCTTCGCCGTGAGTGAGGCCAGCTGCGGTCGGATGAGCGCGTCGGGCAGAAAGCCGATCAAGACGAGCCCGAGCACGGTGACCACGATCGCGCCGGACGTGTTCCCGACGGCGACCTCGAACCCGGCGATCGCCACTACGAGCACACTCGGCCCGATGATCGGAACGAACTGGAGGATCCCGCTGACGACTGCCAGCGAGAACGCCGGTTCGTACCCGAGTGCCCAGAATAGGACGAGCGCGACGAGAAACGTCCCGACGGAAGTCGCTGCCTGGAGCACGTAGATCGCATACAGCGTCGACCGCAGCCGCTCGTGTAAGGCCACCAC
>JBEQBN010000022.1:0-10594 GCA_041639775.1 Halapricum sp. | reverse complement strand
CAGAAGGAGATCGCTGGCGACGAGCGCATCTTTGTCGAGGATGTCGAGGACGCCAAGGCCGTCACACTGGTCCTGCGCGGCGGCACCGAGCACGTCGTCGACGAGGTCGAGCGTGCCGTTGAAGACGCCCTCGGCGTCGTCGCTGTCACGCTGGAGGACGGCAAGGTCGTTCCCGGTGGCGGCGCGCCCGAGGCCGAACTCGCGCTCGGTCTGCGTGACTACGCCGACTCCGTCGGTGGCCGCGAACAGCTGGCCGTCGAGGCCTTCGCTGACGCCATCGATGTCATCCCGCGCACCCTCGCGGAAAACGCTGGCCTCGACCCGATCGACTCGCTGGTCGATCTCCGCAGCCAGCACGACGGCGGCGACACGACCGTCGGGCTGGACGCCTACACCGGCGACATCATCGATATGGAAGACAACGGCGTCGTCGAGCCGCTGCGTGTGAAGACCCAGGCCGTCGAGAGCGCGACTGAGGCCGCCGTGATGATCCTGCGCATCGACGATGTGATCGCCGCAGGCGACCTCAAAGGCGGCGCCGGTGACGATGACGACGAAGAAGGCGGACCCGGTGCCGGCGGCCCCGGCGGTATGGGCGGCGGCATGGGTGGTATGGGCGGTATGGGCGGTATGGGCGGCGCGATGTAAGTTCGGCCGAAGGCTGAACCCGTCGTCCGTTGACGCCTGCAAAACGAACCGCTCGCAGTATGTTTCCGTTTTCGTTTTCGCCTTCCAGCCCTGCTTTTGTTCGTATTGAGTTAGACCATCGCACCCATACCTAGCGAGGAGAGCGTGTTCTTTACGATTGCGAACACGCCGAGGCCGAGACCAAGCAATACGAGCAGTAGACCGGCAGCGATCACTGGCGATTCGTAAGCGATGACTCCGAGTCCGCCGACTGTGACGAGGATACCGACAACACCGACGATTCCGAGTTTCTCAAGCATACTTCACTGAGCGCTCGGACGCGGTAAAACGGTGCCGGAGTCCGTCGAGTCTGCTCAATATCGAAAGTCGGTTTCGACCCGGGCCGCCGTTTCGCCCATTTCCACGAGCGCGTTCTGGTATCGCATCGCTTGCATTTTTGATCCGTCGACTTTGAGCGTCCCGTCCATAACACTTGAGACGATGTCGGCCTCGCCCTGGATGATCCGCTTCCAGTCGCTGTAGGATCCTTTGAGGGTGTATCCGTGAGCGACTTCGTCGGGATCGTCCAGCACAGCGGTCTGTAGGCACTCACCGTCACGGAGTTCGAGGTAGAGATACAACGGCTCGCCGTCGTAGGTGTCGTCCGGCTCAATATCGAGGACAAAATCCCCATCGAAACCGACGCCCCAGCCGTCGGCGGCTTCCGCGTAGGCATCGTTGTCGTTGAGACGGTCCCGGAACGACTCGACCCAGGCTTCGGCTTCCTCGGGCAGCTCGATCGCCATCGTGCACGTGGCTTCTCACCTCTTGCCCTTGGATGTATCGCCCGCGCCTTGCCAGTCTTAATCCCTTCGTATGCCTGTCCGATTCGCCCGCAACCGTCAGTCTGAAATCCTGCGCCATTGAACTGCTACGTATGGGCGACGACAGCGGGCGCAACGACCTCCGTATGCCTGACGACGACGAGGTATTCGCCGTCGTCACGAATATGCTGGGGGCCAACCGCGTGAAGGTACGGTGTATGGACGGCAAAGAGCGCACAGCGCGTATTCCGGGGAAGATGCAGAAACGTATCTGGATCCGCGAAGACGATGTCGTGCTCGTCGAGCCCTGGGACTGGCAGGACGAGAAAGCCGATATCACTTGGCGATACGACAAACAGGAAGCCGATCAGTTGCGCGACGAAGGCCACATCCAGGAGTAGCGTCTGTTTCATCCCGATTCGTGCTGACAAAGGGAAGTATATGAGTCTCAGACACCTACTACAGGGTATCGATGCAATGGCAACCTGATTGGGGACTGCGCGGTCGAATGGGCCTGACAATGGTCCTGCTCGGAGTCCTGTACGTCGGCTTTATTGCCGTGCTGGCGGTCTCCGGGATCAGTCTCCTCGGTATGGTGCTGTTCTTGGGGCTGTTTAGCCTCGGGCAGTTTTTCTTCAGTGATAAACTCGCGCTCAGGAGTATGGGTGCCCGAACCGTCTCCGAGGAGGAGTACCCCGAACTTCACGCGACTGTCGGCCGACTCGCACAGCAGGCTGACGTGCCGAAACCGGACGTTGCGGTCGCCGACACGCAGGTTCCGAATGCCTTCGCGACGGGACGCTCTCAGTCGAGCGCGACCGTCGCCGTAACGACGGGGATTATGCGGACACTTGAGCAAGACGAACTCGAAGGCGTTCTCGCCCACGAACTGGCCCACGTCAAGAACCGCGACGTGATGGTGATGACGATCGCGTCGTTCCTCTCGACGGTCGCGTTTATGATCGTTCGCTGGGGCTGGTTGTTCTCGGGCGGTCGCGGCCAGGGTCGCGGCGGCAACCAGGCACCGATCTGGGTCGCAATCGTGGTGTCGCTGGTCGTCTGGATCGTCTCGTTCCTGCTCATTCGGGCACTCAGCCGCTATCGGGAGTACGCGGCCGACCGCGGTGGCGCGATCATCACCGGCCGACCGTCGGCGCTCGCGAGTGCGCTGCTGAAAATCTCCGGCAGGATGGACCGGGTTCCCGAGGAGGACCTCCGCGATCAGGCCGAGATGAACGCGTTCTTCGTCATCCCCATCAGTAAGGGCTTCGTCGGGCGGTTGTTCAAGACCCACCCCGATACCGAAAAGCGGGTCGAACGCCTGCGCGAGATGGAACGGGAAATCGAAACCGCGTGACGGGGTCGATTCTCTCCCAAGTTCACCGGGTGTAAATAGCGTCCGTCCGAACCCGCCGATATGGGACTGCTCGATGGACTCAAGCAGGCACTTGGACTCAAGGCCGAGTCCGACGCGACCCGGGACGCCGATCCCGACGACCTCTGGGGGATGAGTACCGCCTACGTGACGATGGAAGCGGACCTGGGGTACGCGCCGACCGGCCACGCCGCGCTGTGTTTCGCCGCCGTCGATAGCACGGATTTCACGGACGCCCTCGGCAACGTCGAAGCGATTCTGGAGGCCGGCGAGGCCGAGACCGGGACGACTGCGGCGTTCGTCGAGGACGGCCACGGCTATCACTGGATCGTCCTCGAAGACGACACCTTCGAGGACCTGGTGACCAGCGTGCACTTCGCCGCCGACGAACTCATCGAACAGAGCTACGGCTCGCGGCTGCTCGCGGCGCTGTTCGCCTTCGATCACCCCGCCGAGGATCGATCAGTCTACTGGGTGTACTCGTTCCGGCGGGGGGCATACTATCCGTTCGCGCCGTTGCCCGGCAAGCGCGAGCGCGATTCGGGCGCGGAGTTCAAACTCCGAAGTGTGCTTGAGGGCGAACTCGGCATTGAGGACGACGAGGCCTACTGGTATCCGCTCTGGCCCGAGGACGACGGCCACCCCTGGGAGTGACGACGCTGCGAACTGTACCTTTCGGCACCTAAACCCCCCGATGTACTGCCGATCCGTGGCGGTTCTGTACTGCGATTTCACTTTCACTATGCTGTTAACGAGGGTTTATGACCCATCCGACACAAGCGAGGGGTATGGCAGCAACCGAAGACCTCGAAGACCTGCCGGGTGTCGGCCCGGCGACAGCCGAGAAGTTGCGCGATAACGGATACGAGTCCTACCAGGGGATCGCAGTCGCCTCCCCAGGTGAGTTATCGAACACGGCCGACGTCGGCGAATCGTCGGCGGCCGACATCATTCAGGCCGCCCGCGAGGCCGCCGACATCGGTGGGTTCGAGTCCGGATCGACCGTTCTCGAACGGCGCGAACAGATCGGGAAACTCTCCTGGGGCGTCGAGGAAATCGACGAGTTGCTCGGCGGCGGCGTCGAGACCCAGTCGATCACCGAAGTCTACGGCGAGTTCGGGGCCGGCAAGTCTCAGGTCACCCACCAGCTGTCCGTCACCGTCCAGCTTCCCAGCGAGTACGGCGGGCTGGAGGGGAGCGCGATCTTCATCGACAGCGAGGACACGTTCCGTCCCGAACGGATCGATCAGATGGTCAACGGGCTGGACGACGAGGCCATCGAGGCGACGATGGTCCTGCACGGGATCGTCGAGGAGGAAGGTGACGCAGACGCCGGTGACGAAGCGCTCGTTGAGGAACTCGTCGAGTCGATGCTCGACAAGATCCACGTCGCGAAGGCGTTCAACTCCAACCACCAGATTCTCCTGGCCGAGAAGGCCCAGGAGATCGCCAGTGAGTCCCAGGACGACGAGTTCCCCGTCCGCTTGTTGACCGTCGACTCGTTGACCGCCCACTTCCGCGCGGAGTACGTCGGTCGTGGCGAACTCGCCGAGCGCCAGCAGAAACTGAACAAGCACCTCCACGACCTGATGCGGGTCGGCGACCTGAACAATACCGCCGTTGTCGTCACAAATCAGGTCGCCTCGAACCCCGATTCGTTCTTCGGCGATCCGACCCAGCCGATCGGTGGCAATATTCTCGGCCACACCTCGACGTTCCGGATGTACCTCCGCAAGTCCAAGGGCAACAAGCGGATTGTCAAACTCGTCGACGCGCCGAACCTGCCGGACGGCGAGGCAGTTATGCGCGTCGAGGAAGGCGGTCTGATGGCCGAGTAGCGCCGGCATCGCTGGCTCACGTCTCGACCCTCGTTTCGTGTCGAGGACGCTCTGGTCCCTTGTCCGTATCTAGCCCCGGAGTGAAAGTGAACGAAATATACTGGCATCGCAGGGAGTGAGTCGGTTTCGATCCGAAAACAGGGGGTTAGGAACGACCCGCGCATGCGGGGGTGGTAGCCAGCCAGCATCGTTCGGTCGCCCGACTCAGAACGAAAGTCCTTAACCGACCGATTGCAGATATAGCAATGCGAGCCAGGATGGCCGAACGGTAAGGCGCACGCCTGGAAAGCCTTTCGGGATTCTGGGTTCAAATTCCGATAGACTCGCTTCGCTCGTCTATCGGCGTTCGCGAACGCGTCGCGTTCGCTCACTCCCAGTCCTGGCGTTTGGTCACCCGTTTCCGTATCCGGCTCAGAACGAAAGTCCTTAACCGACCGATTGCAGATATAGCAATGCGAGCCAGGATGGCCGAACGGTAAGGCGCACGCCTGGAAAGCGTGTTCCCTTTCGGGATTCTGGGTTCAAATCCCAGTCCTGGCGCTTCTACTGCGAACATATCACCGAGAACCGCGTAGCGTGTTCTCGGAAATTTGTGAGCAGGTGTGCGCTTACGCTGGGATTTGAGCACGCGAGTCGCAGTCCCGGGAGCGCAACGAACGGACGTGAGTGAGCACCCCGGAACGTCTCGCATCTGTTCAAATCCCAGTCCTGGCGTACTCTTGCCGCGAGCAATACCGCGAGTGGCAAATACGGAATCGACTGAGATTTGAGCAGAGAAGTCGCAGCCCGCGCAGGCCAGCGGTTGAGCAGGTCTGCCTTCACGGGTTCAAATTCCGATAGATCGCCGTTCGCGAACGCGTGCGTTCGCTCACTCCCAGTCCTGATGCTTCTGAGCCCAAGATAACCTCCGATTCGGAATCTGTCTCTGATCGTAATGTGCCGGGATTTTTAACAGAGCGTCTGCCAGTTTGGATTATGGGTGACGACAGAATCCGAGTATACCTTGCAACTATCGTCTTACAACTGGGTCTTGTTTTACTCGAGTTGTCGGATATTGCGACTAACGTAGACGAATACGCCACTTCTTCAGTTGATTTCGTCGCTATAATTGGTTTTTTGTCTGCACTTGCTGCTGTGTCCGTGTTAATCTATCACGTCGCCACCGCGCTATCTTCTGTGTCCGGACAAACGTAACAAGTACCCACTGCGATTCGAATTCCAGATCTATCGTCCGAGACTGAGCAGACGTAGCTGGCACGTACTGTCTCCCCATCCCAGCGACCGACCGAGACAGTAGAATTTAACGCTCGCTGGCCCCCATAGTCACGTAGCTATGGTCGGGGTGTTACTGGCCGTTGGCATCGTCGTCGCTGCCTTCGTTGGGTTCAACATCGGCGGATCCTCGACCGGCGTGGCCTTCGGGCCGGCGGTCGGAGCGGGGACGATTTCCAAGCTCGGCGCGGCGGCGCTGATGACGGTGTTCGCGCTGGCCGGCGGGCTGACCGTCGGCCGGGAAGTCGTCGACACACTGGGGTCGGACATCGTCGCGACGGAGTTCACGATGGTCGTGAGCATCGTCGTGCTGTTTTTCGTCGGCTTTGCGCTCTTTCTGTCGAACGTCGCGGGCGTGCCCGCCTCGACGTCGATGACGGCCGTCGGCGCCATCGCGGGGCTCGGGCTGGCCGAACACACGCTGCAGTGGCGCGTGATGGGCCAGATCGTCGCCTGGTGGCTGGTCGCGCCGGTCGTCGCCTTTTGGGTCAGCGGCGTGATCGGGCGGTACCTCTATCCGACGCTCGTGGAGTGGTTCGCGATCACCCAGTCGGAGGGGACGCTGTTCGTCCTCGATCGGTCCGGCCCGCTTCCGCGGCCGCGACTGGGCGAGGAGACCACGCCCAGGGAGGTTTTCGGGACGGTCCTGGTCGTCGGGATCGGCTGTTACATGGCCTTCGCCGCGGGAGCGTCGAACGTCGCCAACGCCGTCGCGCCGCTGGTCGGCAACGGGGCGCTCGGCGAGACCGAAGCGATTCTGCTCGCCGGTGGGGCGATTGGCCTCGGCGCGTTCACAATTGCCCGCCGGACGATGGACACTGTCGGCAACGACCTGACCGATCTGCCGCTGCTGGCGGCAATCGTCGTCGCCGTCGTGAGTTCGACCGTCGTCACCGCGCTGTCGGCGATCGGTATCCCCGCGAGTTTCGTCGTCATCGCAACGATGAGTATTGTTGGCCTGGGCTGGGGTCGGGCGACCCGGACCGTCACGATCGAAGAGACCGTGCACGGAACGGCCCCCGACGTTTCCGTTGGGGCGCTCACTGCCGATACGGAAGACGCGCCGACTGTCGGCGGCGAGGCCGGGACACCGACCAACACCGAGACCCGAGCGATCGGCGAGGAGCGTAGCGAGGATATCCCAGCAGCCGATGAACTGTTCGAGCCGAAAACGACTGCGAGGGTCGTCCTTATGCAGAATCTCGTCCCATCGGTCGCGACGCTCGCGGCGTTTTTGGTCTTTCGATTTACCCCAATAGTGTAGGTCTGTCTATATGTGTGCCCTGGTATCGTACACCACTTCGAACAGCAAAGTCTAACCGTTAGGCGTCAGTATACCTCAGGTGATGCCTACCGTAGAGTACCTCAACTACGAAGTAGTGGACGACCAGGGCTGGGACATTTACGACGACGACCTCTTTGAGAAGGCCGACGAGGCCGGTCTCGACGAGGTCGACCACGGTGAGATCGAGGTTGCCGAAGGCGAGTACATCCTTGAAGCTGCCGAGGCCCAAGGGTTTGACTGGCCGTTCTCGTGCCGTGCCGGCGCCTGTGCAAACTGTGCGTCGATCGTCCACGAGGGCGAAGTCGAGATGGATATGCAACAGATCCTTTCAGACGAAGAAGTCGAAGACAAGGGTGTTCGCCTGACTTGCGTTGGCACGCCCGGTGCTGACGAAGTGAAGATCGTTTACAACGCCAAACACCTCGATTACCTGCAGAACCGCGTCATCTAACGCGCAGTACGCAACCGTCGGTTTTCCGGGGTCACCGCGCCTGACCCCTATTGACACTTCTCTACAGCCCTGTCTATCCTCATAGATCACGTTGTTCGACAGTCCTCGAAACGCTTATCCGTCTCCATAGTCTGCGTACACACGCAATGGCGAAAGGAACGGTTGATTTCTTCAACGACACAGGCGGTTACGGTTTCATCGAGACTGAGGACGCGGACGAGGACGTTTTCTTCCACATGGAAGACGTTGGCGGCCCGGACCTTGAGGAAGGACAGGAACTAGAATTCGACATCGAAGAGGCCCCGAAAGGCCCGCGCGCGACCAACGTCACACGCCTTGACGAATAGGCTCTGACTGCGGACGCGAGCACAATTTTCGTTTCTTTTGGCCGGCTAGTGGTACGACTGCGATAATACTGCCCTGGCCACCAGATATATATCTTCGTCGACATAGGTTCATAATATGATATTGTCACTGGCGAAGCGACTCCTCAAACTCGTCGGTGTGCTCTTTGTCGTCGTTGCAGTGCTGCTGGCGTTCGGTTTCGCGACTGGGACGATCGGTGTCCCGAGCGTCACCGTCGAAGACCCCGGTGAGTGGGGGACAACCACCGACGAGACGACCGAAATCGAGACCACCCTGACTGTCGAGAATCCCAACCCGCTCGGTGTGAGAATCTCTGATGGCTTCAGCGCCCAGTATTGGGTTGCGCTCAATGACGTCCGACTCGTCGAGGGACAGCGCGAGTCGATATCGATTCCGAAGGGATCGAGCACGCTCACCCTTACATCGACGATGGACAACGATCAGATCGTCCCGTGGTGGGTCGAATACGTCCGAGCCGACGAGACGATTGAGATGCGCGCGAGCGGGGCGGCGACAGTCAACGTTTTCGGTCAGCGCCAGGTGTCTTTCCCCGAGCAGGACCGGACGTTACTGGAAGACCAACGACCCGTTATTGAGGCCTTTTCGGCAGCTGTCTCGACGATGGAAGGCAATTACACGGCTGGATCCGGGCCAGCTACTGCCGGCTACGAGGTCCGTGATACGGGTGCGGAGTGGGCTACGGTGACCGAGGAGACTTCGAATATGACGCTCACGATGGAAGTCCATAATCCGGGGTCAATCCCGGTACCGCTCGTGCCGGACGGGTTCCGGTTTAACGCTACTGCTAATGACGTGCCCCTGTTCACTGCGAGTGGGGACGCACTCACCCCCAAGAGTGTCGACCGAGACGCGATGCTCGCGCCCGGCGAGACCCGGACTGTCGAGTATACAGTAACGATGACGAACGACAACATCGACGACTGGTTCCGCAGCCATATCGCAAACGGCGAACAGTCGGATCTCGTGATCAAGCCACGTTTGGAGTTCGGCGTCTCGGAGATCGGTGCCACGATCACGATCCCAAACCACGGCGGCTATGAGTGTGAGTTCCAGACGGCGATACTGGAAGATCAGGACAGCGGCTCGACCTGCGGCTCCGGCGGTTCGGTGACGGCTGGGTGATCGGCCACCCGTGACGTCTCATTTCGTCACCCGATCGAGCGGCACGAGCCGATGTTCCAGCACGGGCTTTGTATACCCAGAGGACTCGTTCGTTACCCCAGCCGTGTAGACTTTGACCTTCTGCTGAAGGACGTGCGGTTCGCCCTCTTTGTTCTTGATCACGTCGACCGATCGCCAGGCTTCCTCCTCCATACGTGTCGCCTTTTCCGACCAGAACTTTACTTTATCGGCCAACAGTGGCTCGACTGACGAGGTTTCAAGGGCGTACAGTGGGACAGTCTCGCCATCGGGACAGCCGGCAATGACTACCGGGACGCCGAACGTTATTAGCATATAATGATTAATAATACTATATGGCAACACGTACCATACACGCGTGCCCGTCCTGTGAGAGCAACGAGTGGGTGAAAACTGCACACGAACCGGTACCCGGCGGCACGGATTGGCGACATTACGAGTGTGCGGACTGTGGATTCGAGTGGCGCGTATAGGGCGGACTCACGTTCGCCCGGTCGTATCGCTGGTCGTAGCTTTCTCGTAGGTCGGGCCCCGAGCGACCTGGTATGCTCGAATTGCACGCGGTCTTTCTGGCGGTAGTCGTGGGGACGGAACTCTTTTTCGCCGTACTCTCACTGCTCAACGTCAGATATGGGGCCGCGACCGTCGCCGAACGGACGGAGTGGGTGACCGAGCGACTCGGCGTCGACGACACTGACCGGCTCCTTGACTATCAGCGTGCCGGTACCGGGCTGTCGCTGTTGCGGTCGACAGTCGGACTGGCCGTTGTCTTGCTCGTGTTGTACTCCGGGTTGTTCGGTGACGCCGTCGCCGCCGTTGAGGGCGTCCCGCTTCCGCCGGTCACACGCGGTGTGGTCTTTTTCCTCGGTCTGGTCGCACTCGTCCAGGTTGCCGGCGCACCCTTTTCGCTGTACGAGACGTTTGTGATCGAGGAACAGTTCGGGTTCAACCAGCAGTCGCCGCGGCTGTGGCTCCGCGATCTCGTCGTGGGGCTGGTCGTCTCGCTCGTGCTTGTGGCGATCGTCGTTGGCGGCGTCCTGCTGACGCTTGAGCTGTTCCCTGAGTGGTGGTGGGTCGGCGCTTGGGGGTTGTTCGTCGCCTTCTCGCTTGCAATGTTGGTGATCTATCCGCGAGTGATCGCACCGCTGTTCTACGACTTCGAGCCGGTCGAGACGGGCGATCTCAGGGACGCGGTCGAGGACGTCTTCGAGCGCGCCGGCTTCGACTGCGAGCAGGTGTACACTATGGACGCTTCCAGTCGCTCCTCACACTCGAACGCCTACTTCGTGGGCTTTGGCCGGACCAAGCGCGTCGTTCTGTTCGATACGCTGATCGAGCAGATGGATCACGAGGAGATCAAAAGCGTCCTGGCACACGAACTCGCTCACTGGAAGC
>JBEQBN010000021.1:6404-10778 GCA_041639775.1 Halapricum sp. | reverse complement strand
ATAAGCGTTGTGGGTCCAACCGTCCGGACGTACCCCAAGCTTGCCACATTAGAAGCATACGCTTAACTCTCTCGCGAATCGATCAGCGGACGATGAGCGACGCCGAGGACCTGCTGGCGCACTTAGATTTACGCGAATACGAGACAACAGCGCTGCGGGAGCTGTTGACACTGGGGCGATCGACTGCACCCAATCTCGCGGAAGCGACGGGGATTCCACGCGCTCGAATCTACGAAGTGCTCGATGAGTTGGCCAACAGAGGCTTTATCGAGGTGATTCCCGGCCGGCCCAAGGAGTACCAGGCCAAACACCCTGAGGCAATTCTCGATCGCGCCGTGGAGAACGAACGTCAGGACTTCGAGTCCTTTCGAGCCAAAATCGAGGACGTCCGGGCGGAGTTTGTCTCGACACTGGGACCGATGTTCGAACGCGCAAGTGAAGACGTCACGCCCACCGAAGACCTCTTTCACGTCGTTGATGTCGGCGAGCCTAGCGAAACAGAGACTCGACAACTGTACCACGACGCCGACCGAGAGGTCAACGTCCTCACGAAGAGTTTCGCCTACCTCGACTCGGTCCGGCCCGCGCTCACGGACGCGCTCGATCGCGGGATTGAGGTCCGTGTACTGATGCTCGATCCGGCGCATCTGTCAGCGGACAACCGCGAGGCTCAAGCCGAGATATACAGAGAGTTGACCGATGACTATCCCGAGATTGCGGTCCGGTTCAGCAACGAGCGGCTCCCGCTCCGTGGGACGGTCGCAGATCCGAGTATGGACTACGAGTCGGGGAAAGCAATCTTGCTCGTCGAGGAAACGGACATTCCACTCTCGATGCGCCAGGCCGCAGTCACCGATAACGGAAGCTTTGTCGCCGGACTAAAGCGGCTGTTCGATCTAATTTGGGAACACGACAGCGACGAGACGTACTGATCTGGCAACGGGAACCTCGCCGGGACCGGTGACACAACCGTTCGCTAGACGGCAGGATCACGGTCTTACGGATAATCGAGGAGAAAGCCTCGCGCTTCAGCGCGGGGAGGAAGTCAAAGTTCGTCGGCGCGTCGCTCGAACAGTTCCCGGACCGCGTCCTCAACGGTGTATTCGGTATCCCAGCCCAGCGTTTCGTGGGCAGCTGTGGTGTCGACCTCGAACTGTTCGACCAGCGTCTCTTCGCCGGCACGAGGGTTTTCGACCAGTTCGACATCGACGTCGATGTCATACGCCGTTGCGATGTCCTGAACTTGCTCGGCGACAGTCATCACACTTGGGTCTTGATCGCTGGCGATTTCGTATTGCTCGACGCCAGTCTCGCCCGCCGCGAGTTGCTCTTTGAACCGCTCGGCGCTGCGGACGTACGCACGGGCGACGTCTTTGACGTGGATGTAATTACGGGCTTGACTACCCGGCTCATAGACCGTCAGCGGTTCGCCGGCCATCGCCCGCCCGAGGAAGAAGTTTATGACTGTGCTTTTCGAGACAACTTCGTCGCCGACAATGTGGTCACCGTAGAGATTCGATTTCATAAACAGATGGGCCGGGAAGGCACCGTCGGCGTAGGTCTCGACGAGTCGCTCGCCCAGCACTTTCGTTCGGCCATACCAGTTCAGTGGGTCTCTGGGCTGGTCGATCGTGATTGGGAACTGGTCGGGATCACCCAATACGGCCATGCTGAATGGGAAAGCCATTGCTGCACCAGTCTTTCGACAGAACCACGCGACGTTTGCGGTCCCGTCGACGTTGACGGCCTGGGCGAGGTCCGCGTTGTTCTTGCAGTCGTCGACGCCGCTGATCGCCGCCAGGTGGATCACGACATCTGCCCCATCCAGAGCGTCTTCCAGACGGTCGCGCTCGCGGATGTCGACGTGCTGGATCTCGACATCGCCGACCTGACGAACGTCACCGCGATAGAAGTTGTCGATGCCGGTCACAGTCCAGTCGGGATGAGTCGCCTGCAGGCGCTCGATCACGCGGCTACCGATGTAGCCCGCGCCACCGGTCACTGCGACGTGAAAGTCGTCGGTCATACCTATGGCTGTGAGGGCATATCGGTTATCGCTGTCGTTCCGTCAACGTCGTCGCAAGATCCCGGACCCCCTCCCGAAGGGTCCACTCGGTTTCAAATCCCGTCTCGGCGACGCGGTCGAAGTTGACGTGATAGGACGGGCCGGGGTGTTCGTCTTCGAGGTAGGTGATATCCACGTCACCGACTTCCTCGCTGACGACTTCGGCAATCTCACTGATCCGGTAGTTGCCGTCGTTGGAGCCGACGTTGTAGACTCGGTGGTCCCAGTCCTCCGGCGAGACCGCGGCGTGTTTAAACGCCCGAGCGGCGTCCCGGACGTGGATAAAGGGTCGCCAGTTGGTCCCGTCGCCGTACACCGTCAGCGGGCGGTCAGTCAGCGCCCGAAAGACAAACAGGTTGACCACGAGGTTGAACCGGACACCCGGCGAGTAGCCGAAGTTCGTGGCCATCCGCAGGGCCGTCGCGTCGAAGGCTCCTTTCTGGGCCCGTTCGATCAGTTCCCCCTCGGAGGCGACTTTCGTCTCCGCGTAGGGATTGAGCGGGTCCATCTCCGTCTGTTCGTCGATGTCCGTCTCTGTGGTCCGCCCGTAGTTGTTACACGAGGAGGCGAAGACGACGTTCTCGACGCCGAGTTTCGCCGCGGCGGTGAGGACGTTCGTCGTCCCGTCGCGGTTGACCGCGAAGGTCTCCTCGCGACGGTCGTGGGTGCTCGATGCGCCGGTGATTGCTGCCAGGTGGATCACCGTGTCCGCCTCGCGCATCGCGCTCTCGACGTCGCCGTATTCGCGAACGTCGCCGCGCCGGAAGGCCAATCCGTCACCGAGTTCGGCTTCAAGCAGGTTGCGAGGCGATCCGTTCGTCAGCGAGTCTAGTACCGTGACCCCATCGACGGCCGGGTCGTCCTGCAACAGCGGGAGGAGCGCGCTGCCGATGTAGCCACAGCCCCCGGTGACGAGTACGTGCATCTTACTCGTCGGGCTCGAGCACGCCCGGCAGGAACCGGTCCTCGTGGGTCTCGATGCGGTCCTCGTAGTTCGCCAACGTCTCGAAGATGTCCTCGACGCCCTCCCGGAAGGTGACGTCTTGCCCGTCGATGAGATCGAGATAGCGGTCGTTCTCGATTTCCATCTGGTGGGTCTCGTCCTCGTCGCGTGGGTTCTCGAAGTGTTCGACCTCGACGTCGAAGTCGTGCTCGCGGGCGACCTCGGCGATGGTCTCGCCGACCTCGACGATGGAGATAGCCCGGGTCACCTGGTTGTAGACGACATAATCGTCCGCTCGATCGTCGGGATCCATCACGGCCAGTCGAGCGAGCCCTTCGACGGCGTCTTCGAGACTGCCGAAGGGCTTGCGCTGCTCGCCCTTGCCGTAAATCGTGACCGGGTAGCCGGCGACAGCCTGGGCGGCAAAGCGGTGTGCGACGACGCCGAAGTAATAATCGAAGTCAAAGCGAGTTTTCAGGCGTGGGTCCTGGCGAGTCTCTTGGACTTCCGTCCCGTAGATGATCGACGTCCGAACGTCGCTGATCGGGATGTCGAACTGGCTGTGGGCCAGGCGCATATTGGCCGCGTCGTGGCTCTTCGTGAGGTGATACCACGAACCGGCCATCGCCGGGAACGGCACCTCATCACGCTCGCCCTGGTTTTCCATCGTCGCGCCGCCTTCGGGGATGGGGAACTCGGGGGCACCGTAGACGCCCGTGGTCGTCGTCTCGATGAAATGCGTGTCATTCATATCCTGCTCTTCAAGACCCCATAGCAGGTTCCGCGTCGCCTGCATATTGTTGTGCTGGGTGTAGTTGGCCCGCTCGCCGTTGATCTGGCTGTATGGGGCCGACGGCTGGGCAGCGGCGTGGACGATTGTGTCCGGCTCGTGGACCGAGAGCAGTTGGTCGACGAAGGACTTCTCGGTGAGGTCACCCTCGACAAACGATAGGTTACTCAGTCCGAGGACTTCCTCGGCGGCCTCAATTCGCTCGTCGATTGAGGCAATCGGCACGGCACTGACCGATCCGATTTCTTCGACCCACTCGCGTCGGCCGAAGTTGTCCACGAGAATTACACGGTCGTCGGTTCGATCCGCGATGCGCAGGGCGGCCGGCCATCCGAGATAGCCGTCACCGCCGGTGACAATGATCGACATCGATGTTACTCAATTTCCGAGTAACGAATATAAATCTTTGTATCGGAGTGCGAGCGGCGGTTCTCGGTAGGCAGACCGATTTCGGCGACTACCTTAGTCAGCGCGAGAGTCCCGCCCTTCCCGTGAGGCGGGGGCGTTCCGACACTCTGCTGTCGGAACCGACCGCCGAACAGGGCGGGCGTGAAGCGCGTCCACTCCGGGCAACCA
>JBEQBN010000021.1:349-6394 GCA_041639775.1 Halapricum sp. | reverse complement strand
CAGTAACTACTCGGGAAAAGTGGGTGTGGGTTGGCGTTCACCCGTTATCAAAAACGCGAGCCTACCCGAGTCAGACTCCGCCGTGAGGCGCAGTCAGGCGGATGGCACCGCCCGCACGGGCCAAGCAGATATCCAAGCACACCACTCCCTCACGGGACTGACGGCCTGCGTGCAAACCGGAGTACCCACACGGGGAATCTTGCCACCGTTGGCGTCGGCTTGCCCGGCCCCAAGCGCGTGGAAACCGCGCCGTTTACCGCGCGGAGGATGTCATAGGCGGGGCCGCTCGTTTCGTGCGTGCAATAACTGTCCGTGAGTACGCTGTCCTGCGCTGACAAGCACTGCCACACGGATCAGAAAGGTTATCCCCCGTGCTCAACAGCGACCGAACAATGTCTGATAGAGACGTTGCTACGGGACACCATCCCGGACCGCCCCGGTTTATGCACGTCGACGAGACGATCGCCGACCCGATCTTCGTTGATGGTCACCACGGCCTCGATCGGGACAACCTCGCGCCGACGATCGACGGCGTGCCCGAACGCGACCCCGATCCCTACGACTCGGAGTCGTTCTCGTGGACGCTGGTCGATCAGCCCGAGGACAGCGACGCCGTCGTGGAGTTCGCGCTGACGCCCTACGACGACGCCGAGCGATACGACCACGGCGACCACCACGCCGCCGAGTTTCAGCCAGACGTACCCGGAACGTACGTCTTCGAGTTAGACGCCCCAGACGGTACATATCGCCAGACAGTCCGTGTCTTCCCGCGCGGGCCAGACGACGCCGGCGGGCCACCCCGACTCGCACTCGATGGCCGGTATGACGACGAACGCAGGGAGTTCGTCCTGTTGGCCGACGCGGAGCTGTCTCCAACGAGCAACGCTTTCCGCGAGGACCTCACCGTTGCGTGGCTCCCCGAAGACGAAACGGCCCTTTCGCTTGCGGACGTAACGATCGCGTCGCCGATCACTGAAGCGGCGACGCCGCCCTCGGAAGCCGGCGAAGTCGTCGGCCAACAGGTGCGGATTCCTGTCGACGCCCTCGATGGTCCGACGCGACTGTTCGCCACACCTTACGACGGGCAAGTCCTAGGCAACGTCGACGAGATCCTGCTCGATCCCGAGGCCGGCGCTGTCGAGTTGCCCAACCGGCCCCCGGAGTGGCTCGATGACGCCGTCGTCTACGAGATATTCACGCGCTCGTTCGCGGGCGAACCCGACGAAACCGACTTCGAGGTTCTCGCGGAAAACGTCCCTTACCTCGATGAGTTGGGCATTGACGTGGTCTGGCTGACACCGATCGTGCCCGCCTGGTCCGCCCGAGTCGAGAAGGCCCCGGGCGGCCCGCACGCCTACTCTACAGACGACTACTTTGACGTCGCCGAGGACCTGGGTACCATCGAGGAGTACGAGCGCTTCGTCGAGACCTGCCACGACCACGATATCAAAGTCTGTTTTGACCTGGTGATCAACCACGCCGGCTGGACGAATTCTCGCTTCCAGGATACGATCGCCGAACTGGGCGAAGACATCGGCGACGAGTACGTCCTGCCCCACGTCGAGGAGTGGGACGAGGAGTCGAAGTATTTTGACTGGTTTGACCGCCAATCCGGCGGAACCGATACCGACGCGTCGCCCGCGGCGACGTACTTCTTCGGGACGCGCCTGCAGCCGAACCTCAACTACGGCAACGTGGCGCTACGCGAGCATATTATGGCTGCTGCGGAGTTCTGGGCCCCGAAAGTCGACGCCTTCCGGTGTGACATCGCCTGGGGTGTGCCCCACTCCTTCTGGAAGGAGCTTCGCCGACGCGTCCGGTCGATGGACAGCGAGTTTATGCTGCTCGACGAGACGATCCCGCGGATGCCGTCGTTCGCCGAATCGGAGTTCGACGCCCACTTCGACACGACCGGGTTTATGGACGCCGCCCACGCTGTCGCGCGCGGCGACCGGCCCGCCCCGGACCTCATCCGGGCGATCGAGCAGCGATTCATCGACGGCTTTCCGACCTTCACGCGTGTGCTCAACACGACCGAGAACCACGACGAGCGCCGGCTCTATCACGAGGCCAAAACCGAAGGGCGACGCGAGAACGTCGCCAAGGCCCAGCGTGCGGCGATGGCCGCCGGCGTGACGCTGCCGGGCGTTCCCTTCGTCCTCTACGGCCAGGAGCGACTCATCGGCGAGTACGGTCGGCCACGCGAGAGCGCCTTTAGCGACGAAGATGACCGCTCTGATGACGACATCAAAAACGACCCCTACAAGCGGGCATTTATGAACTGGGAGGAGTACCCCGACGAGCACCTCCAGTTCTACCAGGACCTATTCTCCCTTTATCACGAACTGGACGTCCTCAAGCCGGCGGCCGACCTCGCCCAGGCACCACACAGCAACGTCGATCCGGATGACGTGCTCGTGTTCGGTCGCGAGACCGACGAGCAGTCGGTCGTCGTCGTGATCAACTTCGGCGACGGGCCGGCGACGGTCGACCTGCGCAACGTCGTCGACCCCTGTAACCTGTTTACCGGCGAGAACTGCGAAACTGGTGGGACGAACCACGCAACCCGCGTCGAGGTCGAGACGCTCGGAATCTTCGAGACGCCGAGCGTACTCGGACCGAGCCACCGACCGTAGGACGGTCGCATTCGCGTGATGTCTTTTTGAGTCAGCGTTGTTCGATCACGCTCGCACACCGGAGACAGAGCACCGCGTCGGCGATGTAATTGACATCGGTCGCCCCGCAGTCGGGGCACCGAAAGTCGGCGTTGTATTCGGTCGATCCCCGCGGCGGATGTAGCCGGCCCGCTTGCAGTCGTGCGTCGAGCAGTTCTGACAGCCGTGTCCGCCGGAAACGCAGACGACGATCGAGCGCGTCACCCCCGGTCCCGTGGATGTCGTCCCAGGAAACGTCATCAGGTCGCGAGAGTTGCAAGAGCAGGTCCGTTCCCGCCTGGAGCAGGGGACGCGTGGTCGCGCCGGCGGGATCCGCTGGATCGGCGTCGGCGTATCGATCAGCGGCCCCATCGTAGGCGGCCGCCGCCTGTTCTTGGTCGCCAGCGAGCACGTAGAAGTCCCCGATGAACGCCGTCGCCTCGGCTTGATCGATCGGGTCCTCGAGGACGAATTCTCGTTGGTCGGTCGCAATCGCCCGGCCCTGTGTCGCTCGGTTTTCGGCTCGCCGATCCTGTCCAGCGATTCGATAGCAGACGCCGGCCAGAAACAGCGCCGACAGAGCATCGCCAGCCCAGCCCTGGGCGTCGGGATCGAGCGCTTCGCGACGGTGATTCTCCTGGCCTGCGAGTTGTCCGTATGCCGCGTGTGTGTAGGCGTCGCCCGCTTGACGATGATTGCCGTCTGCGAGCGCGAGAATCGCTTTGTCTCGGTGCTCGCGCCTGTCAGTGTCTCGTGGTGACATAGGTGCCCTGTGGATCCCAGCCGAAAATACGCCGTGATTCTGGCGTGCAGTCCCGCGTGGTCTCCCGGCGTGCGTTTCGATCAGTCCGGGTCCTGCAATTCGTGGTAGCTCGCGAGTAGTTCGTCGCTATCGACGCCGGAAAACGACTCGGTGGCGAGTCCGAACAGTACGGCCAGTCCAAGCAGCTGTCGGGTCGCAGGGTCGGCTTCGACCGGATCGACCGGCGACTCGATCGGCGCCGACTGATCGACTGTCAGTACGTCGTGGAGGTCGACACCCGCGCCCAGCAGGTGCGCGAAATCGCCGATGGCGGCAGTCAGCTCCTGCTCGAAGCGATCGTGGTACGGCGAGTCCGAATCGAAGGTGCGCGCGCCGTTGCGAATCCCGTCGAGGTACTGGACGACGGCCGGATCGAGGAACCCCTCGCGATCCCCGCGGTCGGTCTGGCGCTCGCCACAGCGCGGACAGTAGCGATCGTCTGCCGCAATCGGCCCGCCACAGTAGGGACACTCGGACATACTGGGCCATCCTGGCCGGTCGGCCAAGAGGGTTGTGCCAGACGCGGCGCTGCCCCGGCACCGCGAACGTGCCAGAGCGATGCACCAAAGGTTTAGGCCCGGTAATCGAACGGATAGATATGGACAGCCGGGACGACGCCGACGAAACGGAACTCCCCGGGGCGCTCGTGACGGAGTTTCTCGAACGGGAATCAGGGACACACGCGCTGCTGGAGGAACTCGAGCGGCTCGTCCTCGAGGGCGAACGCGAGCAGGCACGGGAGCGAATCCGCGGGCTCGCCGAGAACAGTCCGGGAGTCTTTTTCGCGGTCGCGCTGAGTCTCACCGGCTCGAAACAGTTCTTCGGCGACGTCGAAGCCCAGTTGGACGTGACTGCCGCCGATACACTCCGGGATCTCGCCGACACCTATCCGTCCCTTGAGGAACCGTTCAACGTCGTCCGCACCGAGCAGTCCCACGACCGGTACAACCCCGTGACCGGGCTCTCGACGACGACGACCTACCACGCCGAGGAGGAGGTCCCGCTGATCCGGTATGCGATGCAGTCCGGTGAACTGTCGCTACTGGAGGCCACCGAGTCCCCCCAGGAAGTGCTGCAGGTCGCGATCTATCTCGTCCAGGCGACCAACGACTCCCTGGAGGCGTCACTGGAACAGGACCACTCGGTCAACACCGAGGAGCTGAGCGGGCTGATCGACCGCCGCGAGGAACTGGAGTCGGAACTGGATCAACTCCGCGCCCGGATCGACGAGCTTCGTCGTCGACCGGTCGGCGACGAGTAACCAGGAGTGGTCTCCGTCCCTGAGGCTACAGTCCGTCCAGCAATGCGTCCACGTCCTCAGCCGTATTGAACGCGTGGACCGACGCCCGAACCGCCTTCGGATACGGAAGCGACCGGACGATCACGTCCCGCTCGCGGAGCCGCTCGACGGTCGCCTCGGGGTCGTCGACCCGGAATGTGACCAGGCCGGACTCGTACTCTCGGGGGCTGAGCAGCCGCTCGTCGTCGATTCCGTCTTTGAGCCGGTCGGTCAGCCGTTCGATCCTGGATTCGACGGTCTCCATACCGATCTCTGTGAGGAGCTCCATCGCTTCGGCGAGCCCGACGTGTGGCAGCGGCGAGGCGGTGCCGACCTCGAAGCGGGGGGCCCCCTCGTGGTAGGTGTAGTCGCGATTGGACGGGTCCTCGACGGATCGGTAGCCGATCCGGCGTGGTTCCAGCGTGTCGATCGCATCGCTATCGACGTAGGTGAAGCCGCTGCCCCACGGGCCGAGCAGCCACTTGTGTCCCGCTCCGACGACGAAGTCCGCGCCCCACTGCGTGAGATCGACGGGATACTGGCCGGGTGACTGGACGGCATCGACCAGGACCTGCGCGCCGGCGTCGTGTGCGATGTCGCTGATCTCGCCGATCGGCAGGCGCGTCCCGTGGGTCCAGGTGAGCGAACTGAGCGCGAACAGCCGCGCGTCCTCGGCGGCAGCTGCGACCGAATCGAGATCGACCCGGCCGTTCTCGGTTTCGAGCACGCGGACCTCGATGTCGTCGAGATCCGCCAGCCGGTTCCACGGCAGTATCCCAGCCGGGTGCTCCAGATCCGTTCGCACGAGCACGTCGCCGGGCTGGAAGTCCATCGCGGCGGCGAGCAGATTCATCCCGTCGGCCGTGCTCTTGGTGAGTGCGATCTCGCGGGGATCGACGCCGAGGAAGTCCGCAATCGTCTCGCGCGCGGCCTCGTAGGTCTCCCAGCCGACCTCGTAGACCCCATCGCCGGCCGGGACCTCGTACTCGAAGTACTCCGCGAACGCTGTCATCGCCTCGACGACGCGACGCGGGCTCGGACTGGACGCGCCGGTGTTGAGATAGACGGCACGGTCCAGCGCCGGGATGTCCGCCCGCAACTGCTCGGGATTCATATTCGAGTGTGACAGTCCGGCGGTCTTGATGTTGTCGGCAGTGGCACTCCTCATACTGGTGGCTATACCATTTCGAAATGATCTGGCACGCCGTCGTGCCAGATATCTTTACGAACGTATAGCCACCAGTATCAGTCGGTTCTCACAGCGTGCTCGCGAGCACACTGCCGAGACCCGCGCCAAGCGCGACGCCGAC
>JBEQBN010000021.1:0-339 GCA_041639775.1 Halapricum sp. | reverse complement strand
CATATTCGAGTGTGACAGTCCGGCGGTCTTGATGTTGTCGGCAGTGGCACTCCTCGGTCGGTTCTCACAGCGTGCTCGCGAGCACACTGCCGAGACCTGCGCCCAGTGCGACGCCGACCAGCGCGGCCACAAGCGAGCCGACGGCGTTGGCGGTCGCACGACGGCGCCGGCCGGTCTCGTAGAGGCGGACCGTCTCGAACGCGAACGACGAGAACGTCGTGAAGGCGCCACAGAAGCCGGTCGCGAACACGAACGACAGCCGCGAATCCAGCGGCAGCGTCACGAGCAACCCCAGCGCCACGCTCCCGAGTACGTTGACGGCGAAGGTATCGGCGTTGT
>JBEQBN010000020.1:0-11260 GCA_041639775.1 Halapricum sp. | reverse complement strand
TGAGGCGTCTTTCGATTCTCGGATCGTCACGACGAACTCAAGCCTCGCCGTAGACCGGGACGGACGCACCGCTGGTTGCGCCCGCGGCGTCACTACAGAGGAACTGCACGACTGCGGCGATTTCGACTGGATCGACCCACTTTTGCTGGTCGGCCTCGGGCATCATCTCGCGGTTCATCGGCGTGTCGATCACGCTCGGCATCACTGCGTTCGCTTGCACTATGCCGAGGTTCTCTTCTGCGATTGTCTCGGTGAGCAGACGCACACCGGCCTTCGACGCACGATAGATCCCATCACCTTCTCCACCCTCAAGCGACGAACGGGCGGAGACGCTGACGATCGACCCCTCGCTCTCCCGCAGATAGGGCAGCGCGTGTTTCGAGGCCAAAAACATCGTCTTGAGATTGACATCGAACAGGAACTCGAAGGTGTCGATGTCGGTCTCAGCGATAGGGGTCCCCCCGCGCCAGGTCCCGGCGACATTGGCCAGGTTGTCGATCCCGCCGTGATCGGCAACGATCTGCTCAATAGTCGCTTTGACTTGCGACTCATCGGTAAAATCGGCCTGATAAACCTGGATGCGCTCGTGGTCGGGATCGAGCAGGAAATCCTCACTTTCCGGTTCGACGATGTCGACGGCTGCGACTGTCGCTCCCGCATCGGCCAAGCCAGCGGCGATCGCGCTTCCGAGCGCACCGCCCGCGCCGGTCACGAGTGCCACGCTTTCGCTGAAATCAAACTCGACTGACATCGGTGGTCGTTCACACGGCCCGAGAGTGAATAAACTATCGCATATCTTTGCCTCCAAAGCCCTATTGTCACCCCGTCCGTGACCCCCAGTATGCGCTGTATCGCCCATCGCGGATTCGCCGGGCTTTACCCTGAGAACACGCTCACAGCTATCCGGCAGGCCGCCGAGCGTGCCGATATGATCGAAGTCGATGTCAGACAGTGTCGCTCCGGTGATCCGGTTGTCATCCACGACGAGACAGTCGATCGCGTTACTGACTCGACCGGTGCCGTTGCCGACATTTCGCTGGCGACACTACAATCGATGGACGTACTCGGCACCGGTGAAGGCGTACCGTCGCTGGAAGCCGTGTTGCGGACCGTTCCGGACGGTGTTGGCCTGAATCTCGAACTCAAAGAGCCCGACCTGGTCGAGTCAGTGATCGACCTCATCGAAGCGTTCGACACTGAGGTCCTCCTGTCGTCGTTCGATGTCGAGACCCTTGCGACTGCGCGTGACCTCGATCCGTCGATCGATCGTGCCCTGCTGGTCGATTCGTCCTCCGAGGCGGCTATCGAGCGGGCGGCGAGTCTGGACTGTACGGCGATTCACCCGCACTGGCGACTGGTCGATTTCGCGCTGCTGGAACGTGCGCATCGATCTGATCTAGACGTTACTGTCTGGCCGATCAGCGACCCGGAACGGACGGCCGAATACGAGAAGATGGGCGTCGACGGAGTCATCGTCGAGGAGCCTGTCGGTTGTCGCTAGGTCCGCATACCCTGGAGGTTCTGTCGAAGCTTGATCGTCGAGGTCATCAGCGTCGTCGCCGTCATAATTACCAACACGACCTGGACGTGCAGGACGATCACTCGATCGAGGCCGGCGAACACGGCCAGTTCCACGATCGAAATCAGCGCCGCGAACAACAACACCGGCAACAGGTGCCGAAGCAGCGTCTCCAAAAGCGTTCCTCGAACGCGAACGTCGTCGAGTTGTCGCTGGCCGAACCGATACCCATACCACAGGACGAACAGTCCGCTCGCGCCGACAAGCCCCGCGAGTACCTGCCGACGTTCGGGCAACACGACCAGCCCGATCGAAAGCACTCCCACAAGCGCGAGCAACACCACCGTTAGCGACACGCGTCGCCCGGCAGGGGTGGGACTTACTGTTCTAGCACTTGCAGCGTCGATCTCCCGAAGTGCAAGTGCCAACACGAGTGCAAACAGCAGGGCCGCGCCGCGAGCCAATTCGAGCAACCCGTCCAGCGACAGCGTAATGCGGCCGATTCCGACCAATCCATAGCCCGTGGCGACGACACCGACCAACAGGAGATATCCCCAGAGTGTCGTCTGAGTGCTATCGCCGGCACGACCGTTCCAGTACGCATACAGCGCGAACCGCACACCGAGCGCTGCCAGCAGGAAAAACGCGATGAACGCGATAAAGGTCAGGTTGGGATTGTTATACAGTTCGTTGAGCCCAATTAGGTTCGCCATTTATATTCGCTCCCGTGCATCGAGTAAGTCCTGTTTGAACGCGACAGCCGTTTCATACCGTGTCAGTTTCTGGCTGCCCAGTGCCTTCGAGACGATTTCGTCGAGAAACGCCGGCACGTCCGCGGCCTCTGATGGGGGTGTCGGTTGCGTGTCTCCGGGAATCTGCTTTCGGACGTCGGCATAACTCCCGGCATACGGCGGTTGGTCAGCGAGGAGATAATAGAGTACCGCACCGAGTTGATAGATATCCGTCGCTTGATCGACGCCACCGAAGGAAGCGTCGAAGTACTCGGGGGCAGCAAATCGCGGGTCAAGACAGGACGACGGATCGACGAACCATCGGTAGACCGGAAGCAACCCGACGTTGTCAAGTCTGGCGCGTTGTCCCTCCTCTGTGTCGAGTTCGACGGCGACACTTTCGGGATCGATCCCACCGTGGACGATATCGTGTTGGTGGAGCATAGCAAGTGCGTCCGCAAGTCGAGCGACGGTCCCGACAATCTCAGAGATGTTCCAAGCGGGAAGTTCCGCCTGCAGCGTCGCCTCGACGTGCTGACTTGCGACCCACGGTTCCGGATGGATGTCGCCGTCGTACAGTGAGACGACGTGTTGGTGATCAATACGTTGCCATTGCTCGATCGCCTCGGCAAGGCGTCGTCGGAACGCCTGTCCGTTCTCGCTTGGCTGATAGAACAGTCGCAACGAAAGCGCCCGTTCACGCCCTCCTCGTGTGGCCAAGACGGGATAGACGTGGGCATACCGACCTGGGACTTCTCCCGTCAACACCATCAGTTGATCGAATCGGCTCTTTTCGACGATCGATTCGACTCGTTCGTGTAGCCGCTTCACCCGCTGGCGGGCAGTCTCGGAGTTCTGGTCGGCTGTCTCTGTGTCGGTCTCGCTTTCGGACTCCACGCCGTCGTCATCGCCGCTCTCGTCGCTCTCCGGCACTCGTTCGTCGGCCTGCCCGTATACGAGCCCGGCGCCAGGTGAGCCGTCGCCGGGCTGGCGGACACGTCCGACACCGTCTCGGTTGGGCTCACCCGGCTGAAAGTATCCGCTTCGGACGAACCCACCCTGGCGGGCGTACCGAAGCGGCTCCCCGTCTCGTTGCTCGCGCAACTCTTGCAGGGTTTCGTCGACCCGTGCCGGGAACTGCGTCGTGAGATACTCGAGTGCTAGGATCGCTTCCGGCCGCGAGACGTCATCGTCGAGACGGTCGACCAGCCGACCGACCGTGTATTCGACGCTTTCGGGGTCTTCGCTTGCGATCAGACAGATGCCACAGGCCGCTCCGATGCGGACAGTTCGGTCGTCGCTGTCGAGACTCCCGACTAAACGCGGCAGCGCCCGCTGGCCTCGCTCGGGGTCGGCGATGATAGTTGCCAGCACTGTCCGGACGGTCTCGCTGTCGGCGCTCGACATTGTCTGTGGTAAGTGTCGTGAGACTATTCGGTCGCAGGTAATGATACTACCGGCTCAGGCAGTTGCGGATTCGCCACCAATCGATGTTATCACCGCTGAAAATCAAGGGCGTGGGTTTTACTGTATGAGCGGAAATTGTATACCGATGAAACCGTCGAAACGATCGCTGCTTCCGGCAGCGGTTCGTCAGAGTTACGCAATGCGGCTGGGGGCCGCGCTTGCGTTCTCCATTCTTGTGATTGTCGCGTTCGGTGGCGTTATCAGCGCACAGACGAGCGCGCAACTACAGGAGAACGTCGAAACGGACCTGACAGCCCAATCAGACGCCGAGGCCAGCCAGATCGATACCTGGTTGCGCTCGGTCAACAGCGATGCACGAACGACCTCGAAGCTCCCGGTCTACGCCAGTGGCGATACAGACGAAATAAAACGGGCGCTCGATGAGTCGGTTGCATCCGGGCAGGTACCTGCGGACGTGGTCGGCGTTCATTACTTGAACACCGAGGATATGACGGTCGTGACAAGCTCCAAAGACGAGATGGTCGGTGTCGACGCCAAAGAGCAAGCGGCACCGTTCGCCACGGACCCGCCATCATTCGGTGGCTCCGATGACGTCGTCCTGACTGAACCGTTCTCGGTACCGGTTGTCGATCACCCAGTCGTCGCCGCGATTACGCCGATCGAGGGGGCCGATAATCGCGCACTGATGTATACAATCGATCTCTCGGCCCACGCTGATCGAGTTGCGGACAATGCGGGGGACACAGAAACAGTCGTGATCGACCAGCAGGGCCGCTACGCGGCCCATCCAAACCAGAGTAAACTCCTGACTGATGCGGGTGTCGGTGGCCTCGATCTCGGGCCTGAGGAGAACGAGTTCACCTCATCGGCCGGACTAGTCCGGAGCGCCACGGGACTGGAAACAGTCGACTGGACAGTGATGGTTCAGACCCAGCGTGGGGACGCCTACGCACTGGCCGATCAGATCAACGCCGACCTGCTCGGGTTAGTCTTGCTCGCGATCATCAACCTCGGACTTGTGGGGGTCACGATCGGGAGTAACACGATCACGTCGCTGCGTCGACTGACGACACGGGCTGAAGAGATGGCCGACGGCGACCTTGATGTCGACCTTCGGACGACACGCGAAGACGAGATCGGTTCGCTCTATCAGTCGTTCTCGTCGATGCGTAATTCCCTCCGGACGAACATCAACGAGGCCCAAGAAGCGCGCCAATCCGCAGAACAGGCGCGCGAATCCGCCGAACAGGCCCGCCGGGAGGCTGAGAATGAACGGGCCGAAATGGAGGCGATGACCTCACATCTCACGTCGAAAGCAAGTGAGTACGAGAGCGTGCTCGATCAGGCCGCCGAAGGCGATCTCACCGGCCGGGTTGATCCCCAGAGTGAGAGCGATGCGATGGAGCGAGTCGGCGAGAAAATCAACGCCACGCTGGATTCCCTGGAGCGAATTATCGCCGATGTCGAATCGTTCTCCACGGACGTACTCACTGCCTCCGACCGTGTCCAGCAAAACGCCGACGAGGTCAGCGAGGCCAGCCAGCAGGTCACCAGTTCCATCGACGAGATCTTCGAGGGAGCGCGCAAACAGAACGAGCGTCTCAACGACGCCTCCGGCGAGATGGAAAACCTCAGTGCGACAGCCGAAGAGGTCGCCTCTTCCGCCCAGGAGGTCGCAGAGACCTCCCAGGCGGCGGCCGAAGCCGGCGAGGAGGGTCGTGAAGCCGCTCAGGAGGCCATCCAGGAGATGAACGCCATCGATGCCGAGACCGAGGAGATGGTCGAAGAGATCAACGCTCTGGACGACGATCTCGATGAGATCAACGACATCATCAACGTGATCACCGAGATCGTCGAGCAGACCAATATGCTGGCGTTAAACGCCTCGATCGAAGCCGCCCACGCCGACGGACAGGGCGACGGCTTCGCAGTGGTCGCCGACGAGATCAAAAGCCTCGCCGAGGAGACCAAAGACGCCGCCGGCGACATCGAACAGCGCATCGAGCGCATCCAGTCACAGGCCGGCGAGACTGTTGAGACAATGGAGTCGACCAGCGAGCGTATCACCGACGGCGTCGACACTGTCACCGAGACTGTCGATGCCTTGGAGACGATTGTCGAGCGTACCGAGGATGCCGACGCCGGCATTCAAGAGATCGACGACGCGACGGCCGAGCAGGCCCGCACCGCACAGGAAGTTATGCAGACGATCGATGATCTCTCGGCGATCAGCCAACAGACCGCCCAGGAAGCAGACACCGTTGCTTCTGCGGCTGACGGCCAGGAGCACGCGATCGCGGAGGTCTCCGAGTCCGCGAGCGACCTCCGCCAGCGCGCTTCCGATCTTGAACAGCTTCTCGAACGCTTTACCGTCGAGACGGCCCCTTCGGGAACGTCGTCTCCGGAAACCGTGGCAACTGACGACTAACTATGGATCTAGCAATCACAACCTGGTTCACGCTTGGCACTGTCGGGATGGCACTTGGAACGATCGGACTGCTCGTGGGATACACCCGCCTCTCAGCGGAACACCGCTTGCCGTTTCTCGATCTGGTCGGCGTGACAGCCATTGCGACGGTCGCGTACGCGTTGATGGCGCTGGATGTCGGCGCGGTCACGAGCGCTCGCGGAGCAACGTTGTATATCCCGCGGTACGTCGACTGGCTGTTGACGACGCCGATGCACATCGCCTATGTCGCCTTCCTGGCCGGCGCCGACCGAGAGACGATCGCAAAGCTCGGCGCACTGCAGGCCGCAACGATTGTGCTCGGGTTCGCTGGCGGAATGGTCGCCTCACCGCTGAATCTGCTGTTGTTTGCCGCCGGCGCCATCGCATTCGGCGTCTTGGTGTACTGGCTGTACACTGACATTGGCGAACTTGCCCACGGCCGAGACGATATGACCCTGGCGCTGTACCGGACGCTGCGGAACTTCGTTGTCATCCTCTGGCTCGTCTACCCAGCAGTCTGGCTTCTCGGTGAAACTGGATTCGCCATTATGGACACCGAGACCGTCTCGCTGGTAGTCACCTACATTGACGTCGTCGCCAAGGTCGGATTCGGCCTGCTTGCCTATTCGACACTGCGGGATATGGAGTTCCTCGATTCGTCTGAAGACAGTGTGATGGCAACGCCATCGGATTGACGTGTTCGCTGTGGGCTTGTGACTTTTCTCGTGCAAATCGCTTTGGTCGCTTCGCTCCTCGTGAACTGTTCGTCCTAAAAGCGGGCCGGGCGCGATTTGAACACGCGACCGTCTGATTAAGAGTCAGACGCTCTGCCGGACTGAGCTACCGGCCCTTGCACTGCGATTTAACGGCAGGGCAGTAAAATAGGTTTCCTTTCGTAGCTGCCCACGCGATCGTTGCTGTGTGCCGATATGTGGCAAGCCGGTCACTCGGACGGTTCGTCGGGATCCGGCTTGTGGCCTTCAGCGCGTTCGTCGACGTTTGTCTCGCGATCTTCAGCGTCCGATTCGTCACGAGTCAGTCGGACCGACTCGATACGCGGCCCGTCAACGGCCGTTACCTCGACAGTGAACGGGTCGATCTCGGCGCTGTCACCGACCTCGGGGGCGTGACCGAGCTCGTCCAACACGAGTCCAGCGATTGTCTCGTAGCCCGCAGCCTCGAAATCGGTACCGAGTGCGTCGTTGACGGTCGAGAGCGGGACGGCACCGTCAGCGTCGTAGGCGTTTCGTCCGTCTTGGCGAATTGCGGGCTCACGGTCGTCGTCGAACTCGTCGCGGAGGTCGCCGACGACGGCCTCGACGGCGTCCTGGATCGTCGCGATTCCCTCGAATGCGCCCCACTCGTCGACGACGACGGCCATCTGTCGCTGTTCGTCGCGGAACTGCAACAGCAGCTCCCGCAGTGTCGTCATCTCCGGGACGATTACGACCTCACGAGCCAGATCCCCGGCAGTCGTGTGTTCGCCACTAGTGTGGGCAGCCCCGAGGACGTCTTTCACGTCAAGATAGCCGACCACCTGATCCGATTTGTTCGTCGCGACGACTGGATACCGAGTGTGTCCGACCGCACGGACTGTTTCTCGAATGTCGGATAACCGCTGGTCGGCAGCGATGCTCGCTACGTCCGGACGCGGCACCATCACTTCTCTGACGGTAGTATCGTCCAGATCGAAAACGCTCTCGATCATTTCGACCTCGGCCTGTTCGACGTGGCCTGCCTCACCGGAACGGGCCAGGATCCGACGGATCTCGCGCTCTTCAAGCGACTCGTCACTCTCGGAAGCCGGCGGCACACCGAGTAACGTGGTGAACGCGTTCGCTGTGCCGTTGAACACGACGATACCCGGAGAAAACAGGTAATACGAGACCTTCATCGGGGGCGCAAGAAAGAGCGCGAGTCGCTCGGCTTGTGCGATCGCGATTGTCTTCGGGGCGAGCTCGCCAAAGACGACGTGTAGGAACGTGATACTACCGAACCCGATCGCAAACGCCACGAGATGGACAACCCCCGACGGCAGGAACTCACCGATGAGTGGCTCGACAAGTGCCGCGACAGCCGGTTCGCCGACCCACCCCAGGCCGAGTGAGGCAATCGTGATCCCGAGCTGAGTCGCCGCCAGATAGTCGTCAAGGTTTGCCATCACTTCCTGTAGCGTCGCCGAGCCCGTCCGCCCTTCTGCGGCGAGTTGCTCGACTGACGTCGAGCGTACCCTGACGAACGCGAACTCAGAGGCGACGAAAAAGCCATTCAGAATCACTAACACGAGTGCAAGCACTAATTGCAGCGACGACACGAGGATGTCTACCATCGGCAGTCACTGGGCCAGCGCCCACGTAGCTCGTCTGTGTCCATACTGGGGCCTCTCAGCGAGCCCACAAAAAGGTAGTTCGATCTACCGTCGGGGGCAGTCCGCCACTGAGTTCGACCCAAAAGTTTTTTCACTTTCGAGTTAATACGTGTACTTGTATGGGACGAGAGGCCTATCGACTGACCGAATCGGTTGCAGGGTTCCCGGAGGGAGAGGTACTCGACGTGACTGCGCGGTTCGGTGATTGGCACATCTACGATATGGAACTGGAGCCGCGCCACGAGACGGCGACGACGCCAAGTAAACTGGTCGTCTCCGAGGCGGACGCGGGTTTCAGCGAGGAGGCCATTCTTGATGAGACGGCGCGAATCGGCGACTGGCACGAATACGAGCTGGCCTTCGAGCCAGGCGCGGCTGAAAACGACGAGCCGACGGCACTCACGAGAGACGATCTCGAAACTGTCGCTGAACCTGTCGAACTGTCGGGCTAACGGACAGTCCGTCCCGACCGCACCGACGGCTCTGCCCCTCGTTTTCGCCGAGTGCGTGTCCTACTGGAGGTCGCCGCCACGGATCGCCCGCTCAGCAGCCTGAAGCGTCGCATCCGGGTCGAACTCTTCGACGATCGCCTTGAGCGTGGCGTCCGATTTCTCGGCCAACTCGTCAGCGTGAGTGGTGATATTCGGCACCGCGCGCAGGATGTTGTCGACAATCGGCACGGCCGCAACCTGTGCTGATCGTGACAGCGGATTCAGATCGATCACGATCTCGGTCTTGCCCATCTCTCCGAGGGCTTCGGCCCGATCGCCGTCCTCCAAGGGAACGAGCACGACATCAGCGCTCTCGATGCCGTCGGCGTCGACTTTCGCGCGTTCGTGGTCCAGTCCGGGGATTCGCCCGTCGCCAGTCAATCCCTTGATGTCCGCCGCGCCGTGTTCGCGGAGGTAGGCAGCGATCGCTTCCATCCGCTCGTCGGTCCGGTTGAAGAGGTTCACCTCGATGTCTGCACCAGTCACACCAGCCAGTTCGACGATTTCTCCGGGGACGAGCGCAGCGACGTTCCCGTTGACCGAGAGCACGGGGTGGTCGGCCAAAAGCAGGTGTGCGGCGGCGACTCGTTCGGCTGTCTCGGCACTCTCGATAGTCCGCTCGCCCAACAGATAGTCGAAAGCTTCCCCCCGCCCCTCGGCGATCAGCCCTTGTTTGCTTGTGATCCCCTTCTCGACCCCCGCCTCGATTCGATGGCGCGTTAGCAACGATTCATAGCGTGGGTGACTCTCCGGGATGTCAAGTTCGTCAGCCATACGCGAACTCGGAGAAGCAAGAAAAAGCCCCTTTCGTTACTCAGCATTGGGCCCGACCTGGCCCGCAGGTGGGAACGCAGTCGACTGTCACGAACCAAAGGTTCAAACCCAGCACTCACGTATCCGGTGGTATGAGTGCCGAAACTGACGACGGTGGGAGCGATCTCGAGAACCGCATTGCGAACTTCTTGCGTCGGAACTTCCCGCAGATCCAGATGCACGGCGGCAGCGCGGCAATTCAGGAACTCGACCCCGAGGCCGGTGAAGTGACAGTCGCACTGGGTGGGGCTTGCAGCGGGTGTGGTATCTCGCCGATGACGATCCAGGCCATCAAGACCCGTATGACCAAAGAGATTCCCGAGATCGAAACTGTCCACGCCAACACCGGCGGCGGTGGCGGTATGGGCGGCGCCGATGACGGTCCGACCCTGCCGGGTGATTCCAGGGGTGGCAGCATCGACGACGGAAACGACGAAGGCCCCCAAGCTCCCTTCTGATCTCACTCCCGCAGGTTTCGCTCGCGTTCCCACGTCTCGATTAGCGCAGTGAGTGTCTCGTTCACTGGGACCGGTTTGCTCGCTCGCGCACGGACCGCCCCGTTTATCGCGTCAACCTCTGTTTGCCGCCCGGCTTTGATGTCCTGATACATCGATGAGCGGTTCGGCGCTGTCGTCTCGATGACCGCCTTTAGTTCGTCGATCGCACGTTCGTCGGAGAGCTCAACTCCGTTTTCGCGTGCGACACGGGCAGTCTCAGCAGCTGCCCGCGCTGCGATATCGCTGGCAGGTCCGTCAGCCAGAGCGCCGTTCTCGACGCGAGTCAGCGCCGTGATCGCGTTGATCCCGGCGTTGATCGCGAGCTTTTCCCAGAGCTGGCGTGGCATAGCCGTCGTGACAGCCGTCTTGATCCCTGCCTCCGTGAACGCCGCGCCGATCCGGTCAGCCGCCGCCGAGTGTCCGCCACCCTTCGAACCAACTGTCACCGTGCCCACGCCGGTACACTCGACGACACCTGCTTCGACCAGTCGCGCCCCGTAGGTGCAGGTTCCGGCAATGACTGTGGTATCGAGCGTTTTGGACAGCCGTTCCTCGTTTCCGAGTCCATTTTGCAACGAGAGGACGATGTCTGGGTCGGCCGGCCGTAGTGCGTGGGCCGCTTCGTCGGTATCATAGCTTTTGACCGTCACGATCGCCAGTTCGGCTGAGTCAGGTACGGCCGTGTCCGCGCCAGGCCACGTCGTGGCTTCGATCTCGCCGGTGATTTCGAGACCCTGCTCTCGGACGGCACTCACGTGTGGCTCACGGCCGACGAGCGTCACGTCGTGTGTGTCTGCGAGCAATCCGCCGATCAGGCTACCGAGGCTTCCGGCTCCGAAGACAACGACTTGCATACAGTGTTGGACGTGATGCTATACCGCCGTGATAGATAAGTTTCGACCCCACACAGATAGTGAGTTTCGGCAGCAGTTGACGCCTCCACGACAGTCACTCCAGCCAGGCG
>JBEQBN010000019.1:0-11296 GCA_041639775.1 Halapricum sp. | reverse complement strand
AGGCCTGTGCCTCCTGGTACAGTTTGTTGTAGACGTCACACGGATCGGCGACGTCGGCGACACATTCGGAGGTGCACCGGCCACAGCCGATACACGCGATGTCGCCGTACCGTTCGTAGATGTACCACCCCTTCCGCATGAACCGATGGCGGTGGCGCTCGGCGACCTCCTCCCGGAAGTTCTCGTCGCCGGCGACCGACGCGAAGTCCTCCAGCAGGCAGCCGTCCCATCGGCGTGACTCCCGGCCGCTGTTCGTTCCGAGATCGCGGATCATATCCACGCTGAAACAGTAACACGTCGGACAGACCATATTGCAGGTGCCACAGGAGAGACACTTCTCGGAGTAGTCCTCCCAGAACGCCATATTGTCGTAGTTATCCTCCAGAATTGTCGGTAGCAACGCCGGCGAAAACTCGAGCTCTCTCTCGAAGAGGTCGGGGACGACTTCCTGCTCGATCCGCTCGACTTCCTGAACCTCCCCGGCCGTGGCCTTCCTGACGTCCGCTGAATTGAGGAACTCCTTGCCCTCTAGGGTCCCGATGTTGACGGCGTATGTATCGCCCAGATCCGTCAACAGAAGGTCATAGCCCGAATCGGTCGTGGCCGTCCCCATACTGGCGGCGAAGGCCGTTTCGCTTGCGTCCTGCATATTCACACCGATGAGCAGCGAGTTCTCGCGCTTTTGCCGATAGGGCTCGTCTCGCAGGGTGTCGATGAAGATCTTGTCGAGTTGCTCGATCGCAACGAGATCGTAGGGGTGAATTCCGACGATGACCGTCCCGTCCGGCTCTGCCTTCGCTCGCCATTCAAACTCCCCGTCCGTGTCGCGATATTCCAGAATCGTCTCGCGCTGTGGCATAAGATACTTTTTCGGGGACAGCATCGTCACGTCATACTCCAGCGCGAGATCCCCTGCCGACTCGAGGTCGTCAAAGACGTACTTTTCGCCGTCGTCCTGGACGCCGACGACGTCTCGCCGGTCAGACGAGATTTTCTCGTCTATTAACGTCTCGAACGCCGGTTTATCGATGACTTTCATTGGCCTGTCCCTCCGTCGGACTGGACGAGACGCGTCGCTCGTCCCGGTTCCCGAACCGTCAGATCGTATTCGAGATCGAGGTCAGACGGGTCGTTGAGGTCGTCGAACACGGGGTACTCGCCGTGCCATTGCGGGCCGACGGCACATCGTGGTTCCGCCTCAACCAGCCCGCCGATCAGCGTCTCGAATGCTGGTGTTGCGAGTGTCTTCATGCCATCCATCCGGCCGGCCCTCTCGCCGGCCATCACGCGTACAGTCGCGCTCAGAGCGCCTAACAGCGGTGATTCTTCTCACTTGTTGAAAAATCTATAGACGTCAAATTGGTCGCCTCCGAAATCGCTATGCTCGTTTTTTATCGGCAGTTTTTGCCTGTTTTTTCACACGGGTTCGTAGCAGTCCTTCATATTCTAACAAATATATTTTCAGGCGCTGAGAATCCGGCGGGGATTGCTTTAGGAGTAAGGCTTAGGTAGATGCAGGATGGCATCGTTAGACTCGATCAAGCAGTCGGTCCGCGGGTCAGGCGCCGACGCCGACGGGGACGACACGGGTATCATCCCGGCAGACGCGGGTATCGAAGACGTCTGTGATGAAGAAGTCGACACCGTCCGGTCGCTAGTCGCACCACACGCGGACGGAGAGGGTGGAATTATCCCGTCACTCCAGGCAGTACAGGGCGAATACGGCTATCTACCGCGGTTTTCGATGCAGGTGATCGCCGAGGAGTGTGACACGACGATCGCCCGGGTGTTCGGAACTGCGTCGTTTTACTCGCAGTTTTACTTCGAACCGCGTGGCGAACACAGTGTCAAGGTCTGCACCGGAACGGCCTGTCACGTCAAAGGCGCAGACGACATTTCAGAGAACCTGCAGGACGAACTGGGCGTCGACACCGGAGAAGTTACAGACGACGGACAGTTCACGGTCGAACACGTCCGCTGTGTCGGGGCGTGCGGGCTCGCGCCGGTCGTCGTCGTCGATGACGACGTCCACGGCCCGATCGAGGCCGAAAACGCACCCGAAATTCTCGATGAATACACCGACGAGGAGGCCTAACTATGTCACAGAGTATCCAACGTCCGTCCAATCCAGACACAGTTGACGGAAACGTCCGCGTCGTCGTCTGTCAGGGAACTGGCTGTGTGTCGTCCGGTTCCGACGAAGTGTACGACGCGCTCGCCGAGGAAATCGACGCGCTCGAAAACAGCGAGGACGTCGCCCTGTCCTACGGCGATGGCAACCTCGAAGAGCTAGGTATCGAGACCAAAAAGAGCGGTTGTCACGGCTTCTGTGAACTCGGCCCGCTCGTTCGGATCGACCCGATGCACGTCCTGTACACGCAGGTCGGGGTCGAAGACGTCGATGACATCGTCGAACGGACCGTCAAGAACGGCGAAGTCATCGACGAGCTCTGCTTCGAGGACCCGGAGGGCAACCGACAGTCTCGCACCGACGACATCTCCTTCTACACCGAGCAAAACCGACTCGCGCTGGGCAACTGCGGAGACATCGACCCTGAAAGCGTCGAAGAATACCGACTCCGCGACGGCTACGACGCCCTCGAAAAAGCGCTCACAGAGATGGACCCCCAAGGGGTCTACGAGGAGGTCGAAGAGGCCGGCCTCCGCGGTCGCGGCGGCGGCGGGTTCCCGACCGGGACCAAATGGAAGTTCGCCAACGACGCCGACAGCGAGGAGAAATACGTCATCGCCAACTGTGATGAGGGCGATCCAGGCGCGTTTATGGACCGCTGTCTCGTCGAGGGCGATCCCCACCGCGTTATCGAGGGGATGGTCATCGCCGGCTACGCCACCGGCGCCAATCAGGGATATATCTACATCCGCGCGGAGTATCCCCTCGCTATCGAACGGATCGAGCAGGCGATCGACACCGCCTACGAAGAGGGATATCTCGGCGAGGACATCCTCGGGACCGGCTTCGATTTCGACTTCGGAATCGAACAGGGTGCCGGGGCCTTCGTCTGCGGCGAGGAGACGGCGCTGATGGCCTCCATCGAAGGCCAGGCCGGTCGACCGACGCCGCGCCCGCCCTATCCCGCCCAGTCCGGGCTGAACGACCAGCCGACGACGATCAACAACGTCGAGACGCTGAGCAACGTCCCGCTGATCATCGACAACGGTGCCGAGTGGTTCCGTCAGTACGGTACCGAAGACAGCGCCGGAACGAAGACCTTCGCCGTCTCCGGAGACGTCTCGGCGACGGGACTGATGGAAATCCCGATGGGACTGACCCTCGAGGAGATCATCGAGGTCGCCGGCGGTATGGAGGGCGATTCGGAGTTCAAGGCCGTCCAGATCGGCGGCCCCTCCGGCGGCTGTCTCGCCGAGAAGCACCTCGATATGCCAGTCACCTTCGACTCCCTGCAGGAAGAGGGCGCGATGCTCGGCTCCGGCGGGCTGGTCGTGATGGACGACGAGACCTGTATGGTCGACGTCGCGCGATTCTTCCTGGATTTCACCCAAGACGAGTCCTGCGGGAAGTGTCCGACCTGCCGGATCGGGACCAAGAAGATGCTCGACATCCTCGAGCGGATCACGAACGGCGAGGGCAAGCCGGGCGACATCGAGCGGCTGCGTGACCTCGGGGAGACGATCACCGAGGGATCGCTGTGTGGGCTCGGCAAGACGGCGCCGAACCCGGTGTTGAGTACGCTCGAACACTTCGAGGCGGAATACGAGGCCCACATCTACGACGACGAATGTCCGGCCGGCGAGTGTGAACTCGGCGATGGAAGCCACGCTGGCACCTACAAGATCGCCGCCGCGGAGTGTGTCGGCTGCCAGCAGTGTCTGAACGCCTGTCCGGTCGACGCGATCGAGGGCGAACAGGGCGAGACCCACGAGATCGATCCCGAGGTATGTATCGGCTGTGGGCAGTGCGTCGAGGCGTGTCCGATCGACGCGATCAGCGAGCGGGTGTGATACTATGAGCAAGGCAACACAGAGCGAGGCCGAACCCGGCGTCGCTCTCGAGATCAACGGCCAGGACGTACAGGCGCGCGAAGGACAGACGATACTCGAAGCGGCCCGGGACGCGGGCATCGAGATCCCGACTCTCTGTGAGCACGAACCGCTCACCAACGTCGGCGGCTGCCGGATGTGTCTCGTCGAGATCGACGGCAAGCGCACCGAGACCGCCTGTACGACGACCGTCCAGGACGGGATGGAGATCGAGGTCGACTCTGAGGACCTGTGGGACCACCGCCGGACGATTCTGGAGCTGATGTTCTCCGAGCAGAACCACTACTGCATGTACTGCGAGATGGAGGGCGACTGCGAGCTCGAGGATCTGTTCAACGAGGCGGGTCTGGACGCCTGCGAATACCCCCTCGAGTACAACGACATCGACGTCGACACCTCTCACAGTGAGATCACGCTCGATCTCGATCGGTGCGTGCTCTGTGGTCGCTGTGTCCGGACCTGCGACGAAGTCGTCGGTAACGACACACTGACGTTCAAAGACCGCGGTCTGGAGACGGAAATCGTCGCCGACGACGGTGTCGCGCTCGGGGAGTCGTCGTGCATTTCCTGCGGCGCGTGCGCACAGGCGTGTCCGACCGGAGCGATCTACACCAACCAGAGCGCCTACCGCGGCCGCGAGGAGGAGTGTGACGTCGTCACGACCACCTGCACGGAGTGTAGCCTCGGGTGCGAACTCGAAGTGTACACCAACTCCGGTCGGATCGTTAAGGTCGAAGGGGTCGAGGACGGCGCCGACGCCGGCCAGCTCTGTGAGATGGGGCGGTTCGGGCTCCTGGGCGACAGTCGCGAGCGCATCGACGAGCCGTCGATCCGCGGCGACAGCGTCGACGTCGAGACGGCGATTGAGCGGGCTCGCGAATCGCTCGAGGACGCCGACGCGATCAACGCGGTCGCTTCGAGCCGGCTCCCGACGGAGGTCACCGAGGCGTTCGCGGCGTCAATGGACGCTTACGACGCGTCCCTGGAGGTGCCCGGGGCCAAACGCGCGACCGACGAGCGGCGGATCGCCGAGAAAGTCGCCCCGCTGTTCAACGAACACGCCGGCAACCTCCGGGCGAGCGGCCCCGAAGCCGTGCTCGACGCCGAGGCTATCGCCGTCTTCGACACGAGTATCGTCGACACCCACCCGGTCGCGGCGTCGTACGTCCGCCGGGCGGCCAAAGACGGCGCGACGCTGGTCAGCGTCGACGCCGACGAGGACCGCTTCGCCTCGAAGTCCGATGCCTCCATCGAGTCCGGCTCGGCGCTGAGCCGACTCACCGAGGACTCCGTCGAGGTCGTCGAGGACGACGCTTCGGCGCTGGCTGACTCGGACACCGAGACGCTGATCAACGCCGTCCCGGCCTTAGAGGACGGCGGGATCAGTATCATCGTCCTCGGCCCCGAGATCGAAGAGGAGGACACACTCATCAACGCCTACGCGCTGGCGGCGATGACCGACAGCAAGGTCCTGAGTCTGCCCGACCGCGTCAACTCCTTCGTCGACGGCATCGGCGCGGACGACCTGCACGACGACGCCGAGGTGGCCTATCTCTTCGCCGCCGACGACCGCGAGGACGATCTCGATCGGATGGTCGATGTCGCCCGATCGGCCGACACTGTGATCGTCCAGGCCACCCGCGAGTCGATCCTGACGAAGGCCGCCGACATCGTGCTCCCGTCGCTTGACTGGTTCGAGCGTTCGGGCACGGTCACTGACGCAAGCGGGACCGACCGCGAACTCACTCGAGTGCTCGATCCGCGGGTCACGATCGACTCCGACCGGGAGGTGCTCTCGGAACTTGCCGAGGGTGTCGACACCAAGGAGGTGACACTATGAGCCAGGCAACAGCCCAGACAGAAGACGACCGGGCGACCGTCGCGACGGTGTGTCTCGGCGGCTGCTCGGGCTGTCATATGGAGTTTCTGAACATCGACCACGACCTGGTCGACTTACTCGAGGACGTCAAGTTCGAGGCCAGTCATATGATCGTCGACGAGAAGGGCGTCCCCGAGGCCGACATCGGGATCGCTGAGGGCGTCGTCACAAACGAAGAGAACATCGAGGTCGCCGAGGAGTTGCGCGAGAGCTGTGACACCGTCGTCGCGTGGGGTGACTGTGCGGCCCTGCGCGGGATTATGTCCTTGCGTAACGACGACGATCCCGACGAGATGATCGACGAGGTCTATCTGGACAAGGCCGACGAACAGAGCGAGAGTCCCCGCGATGACGTACCAGTGCCGGCGCTACTGGAGGACGCCCGGCCGCTCGATGAGTACATCGACGTCGACGTCTACATCCCGGGGTGTCCGCCCGACGCGGAGGTTATGGCCCACGGTATCGAAGCGCTGCTCGAGGGCGAACAGCCAGAAATCGTCGACGAAAAACTCCAATACGACTAAAACAATGAGTAAGAAGGAAGTCATCGATCCGGTCACACGGGTCGAAGGTCACGGCAAGATCACGATCGAGTTAGACGACGACGGGCAGGTCGAAGACACGCAGTTCCACGTCACGGAGTTCCGTGGCTTCGAGGAGTTCGTCGAGGGCCGGCCCGTCTGGGAGATGCCCGAAATCACCGCCCGTATCTGCGGGATCTGTCCGGTCAGCCACCAACTGGCCGCGGCCAAGGCCCTCGACGAGATCGCCGACGTCGAGATCCCGGAAGCAGCGTACAAACTGCGGGAACTGCTCCATATGGGACAGGTCCTGCAGAGCCACGCGCTCAGTTTCTTCTATCTGTCCAGCCCCGACCTGGTGCTGGGCTACGACGCCGACCCGGAGAAACGCAACATCGAGGGCGTGCTGGACGAGAACCCCCAGCTGGCCGAGCGCGGAATCGACCTGCGGAAGTTCGGCCAGGACGTCATCGCGGCACTCGGTGACAAGAAGGTCCATCCGGACTTCGCGATCGGCGGTGGCGTCACCAACACTCTCGGTCGGGAAGCTGGCGAGGCGCTGCTCGAACAGTCCGAGGAACTGGACACCTACGTCCGCGAGACGATCGATCTCCTGCAGGAGATTTTCGCGGAGATGGACGACGACACGCTGGATTATGCTACCTACGAGACCGGCTATATGGGCCTGGTCGATTCCGATGGTGGCCTTGAGCACTACGACGGCGACATCCGGCTCGTCGACGAGCAGGGCGACTTGCTAGAGGAGATCGACGACGGCAACTACGCCGACATCATCGGCGAGCGCTCCAAGGAGTGGAGCTATCTCAAGTTCCCCTACTACAAGGAACGGGGCTTCGAGGACGGCCAGTATCGGGTCGGCCCGCTGGGGCGGCTCAACGCCGTCGACCAGTTGTCCACGCCACAGGCCCAGGCGGAATTCGATCGGTATATGGACGCCGCCGACGGGGCCGTCCACGAGCGCTCGACGTACTACCACTGGGCGCGGCTCATCGAGATTCTCTACTGCATCGAGCGCATTCGCGAGTTGCTCGAGGACGACGACGTCTACGAGGGGATCCCGAACGTCCCGACCAAACCAGCGAAGACGAACGGCGTCGGCGTCATCGAGGCCCCGCGGGGCACGCTCATCCACGAGTACGACGTCGACGAGACGGGCACGGTCACCAACGCCGACTTCATCGTCGCGACGACCCACAACAACGGGGCGATGAACAAAGGCGTCCGGACTGCGGCCGAACAGTTCGTCGACGGCCCCGAGATCCCGGAAGACATCCTCAACAAAATGGAGAGTGTCATCCGGTGTTATGACCCCTGTCTATCCTGTTCGACCCACGCGATCGGCGATATGCCTCTGGAGGTCACGCTCGAACAGGACGGCCAGGTGCTCGATGAGGTCTCCCGATAGCTATGGACACCCTCGTGTTGGGCATCGGCAACGAGATCAAGCGTGACGACATCGTCGGGTTAGAAGTCGTTGCGGCCCTCGAAGCGCGACTCGACGACCCGGATATCGCCTTCGAGACGATGAACTCGGGGCGACTGCTATTGATCGACGAACTGAGCGGCCACGACCGGGTCTGTATCGTCGACTCGATCGTGACCGAGGACGGCGAGCCCGGCGACTGGTATGTCTTTGACCCCGAGGCCGTCGAACCCGACAAGGAAAGTGGCGGGTTGGCGACCCACAACGTCGGGCTGGGGACACTGACGACGCTCGGCGAGGCGATGGGCGAGTCGATGCCGGCAATCACGATCTACGCCATCGAAGTCGCTGATCCCTTCGAGTACGGTGAGGGAATGACCGATCCCGTCCGCAAGGCAGTCCCGAGGCTGGTCGAGGAGATCGGCGAGGAGATCGAACAGCAATTGCTGGCGGCGTGATCGAACCGCCATCCGTTGGTCGATGGTACTGATAGCTAGTTTTCAAAGAGCCACCAGATTCATACAGGGAGCACGCCTAGATAGCGTATGACTGATCGTCCACGCGATTCAGAGAGTGGCCAACAGCGGGACGATCACGGCGTCACCGTCGCTTTTCAGTCACTGGATACGGACGGAGCCGTGCAGTTCGTCGACGACGAGTGGGTCGCGCTGACCGGCCGCGATCGCGTGGACGTCACTGGTCGCCCGTTCGTCGAACTGGTGCCCGGAGGAGATCGCGACGTGTTCGAAGACACGTTCGACAGCGCCGCCAACGGAGAGACCGAGTCGTGTGCGATCGCGGTGCGCGCGAGCGACGACACAGCAGTGCCGATAACGCTTGACCTCCATCCGGAAACGGGTTCGAGCGGAGTCGTCTCTCGGGTACACTGCCGACTCGAGCCCCGAAGTTCGGCGACGAAGCTTGAAGCGTCGGAAGGCCTGCTCGAAGTCGCGCCAGTGGGCGTGTTCCGAACGACGACCGACGGGCGCGTGCTGTCTATCAACCACAGGCTGGCAGCGATGCTCGGGTACGACAGCCCGCAGGGGGCAATAGCGGCATACAGCGACCTCGAAAAAGACCTGTATGTCGATCCACAGCGACGGGAAGCATTCCTCGACCGGCTGCTGGAAGACGGGATCGTCGAGGAGTTCGAGTACCGGGCACTAACCGTCAGTGGACAGGAGCGCTGGCTGTCAATGAACGCCCGGTTGCTCGACGAACGCTCGGACGGCGAGCACATCATAGCGGGGTTCACACGAGACGTGACCGACCGAAAGCGTCGAGACCGCCAGCTCGCGATCCTGGAACGGATCCTGCGACACAATCTCCGCAACGCACTGACCGTAATACAGGGGCAAGCCGAACTGCTGCGATGGGGGCGTGCTGACGCCACAGACGCCGTCGACACGATACTCGATCGGACCGACTCGCTACTGGAGCAAGCCGAGAAGGAGCGATCGCTCACGGAGTTGCTTCGTGGGCCGACCGAGACGACAAGCCGGGACATTCCGACCCTGGTCGAGACTGCCCGTGCGGACGTACTGGAGACACATACCGACGCGGCCGTGTCAGTCGACAGTCCCGAAACGGCACATACAGCAGTGATTCCCGGGTTCGAGCGGGCGATCGCCGAATTGCTCGACAACGCAATCCGCCACGGCGACGATCCGTCCGTGTCTGTGACGGTCCGGGAGGACCAGTCGGCAGTCGAAGTCGAGATCGCCGACACCGGACCGGGACTACCGGAGATAGAGCGCGAACTCCTCTGTGGGGTCGCCGACGAGACGCCGCTGTTTCACGGGACCGGAGTCGGGCTCTTCCTGGTCAGACAGCTCGTCGTCCGATCGAACGGGACGATCTCGGTTGCGGACAACGAGCCGGAGGGAACCGTCGTGACGATCCGACTGCCGGCCTGAGACTGCCGCCGGTCGTCTGCCGGGCGGCTACTCCGGCTGTTGCTTTTCGAGCAGTTCCATCCGGGTGTAGTGTTCGTCGATGAGATGGCCGAGCACGCGCTGTTCGATGTGCTCGACGTCGGGGAGGTCGGCGTCGTCGAGATAGTCCTCGCGGATCCCCAGATGCTCGACATCGCCGAAGATGACCTGCGTGCCCTCGATTTCCATCGTCTCCCGAACGGAGCATTCCAGCCAGGCCGGGCAGCCGACCACGCGCTTGGGGTCGACGGTCTCACTCTCGGTATGTTTGATGTCGGCGGCCTCGAACTCCGAGGCCGCAACGTCCGCGGCGCTGTCGTTCATCTCTTCCAGCAATCCGGCGGTGAAGACGTTGTAGACGAACTCGCCGGTGTCGATGGCGTTGCGCGCGGTGTCTTTCATCGTCCCGTCCTGGTGATCAGTTGCGGTAAAGACCACGACCGGCGGGTCGACGGACGCGGGCGTCACGAAACTGTAAGGTGCGACGTTGTCTTGTCCGTCTTCGCTTGTCGTCGAGACCCACCCGACTGGTCGGGGCGTCACCAATCGACCGAGCGTGACAAACAACTCATAGCCACCGAGGTCGTCCGGCTCGAGTTCGACAATAGAGTGGTCACCACCGAGACCCTGCTGTTCTGATGCCATATCTCTGCTATACGTCCCAATACTGGAAAACGTTCCCCCTTGATATGCGGGGATATTTTGTCTCAGATCTGATACCTTCACGGTCGATGATCAGGGTTGGACGGAGAAACGGTTTAGTCCGGTCTGGCGAAACGGAGAGTATGGTCCGACGCGTGACAGTCCTGGCAGGGTTGCTGGTGGCGTTGGGAGCGTTGTCGACAGTCATTCTGGGAGCCGTATTCGGCACGATATTCTTCGCGATCACGGTCGCGTACGTGCTCTATCCGGTTCGAGAGCGCCTCGTCGACCGAGGTCTTGGGCGGCGAACGGCGGCGGCAGTGAGCACGACGCTGGCATTTGTCGCGGTCGCGCTGGTCGTATTACCGGTCGTGATCGTCCTCTACGTACGACGGAGCGATCTGATCGCGTTGTTGGAGACGGTACCGGACGAGGTGACGCTTGAAGGCGTGGGGATGACCTATACGCTCACCTTGGGAGAAGTCAGTGCACAGGCCGCAGAAGTCGGTGAGTCGCTTGCGATCTCGATCGCCGGTTCGACACCGGCGCTGGGATTCAAGTTCTTCCTGTTCGTGTTGCTGGTGTACGCGCTGTTGGTCAAATCGGACGAGGTCACCAGCGCGCTGTTGCGTCCGATCCCCCGGGAATATCACGGAATCGTGGTGGCCTTACACGAGCGGCTGCGGTCGACGCTGTATGCGATCTACGTGCTCCAGGCAGCGACTTCCGTCGGGACGTTTCTCGTCGCGTTCGTCCTGTTCTGGGCACTCGGGTACGAACCGGCGTTCTCGCTGGCAGTCGTCAGCGGGATCCTCCAGTTCGTTCCGATCATCGGGCCGAGTGTGCTCGTAGTGGC
>JBEQBN010000018.1:0-11533 GCA_041639775.1 Halapricum sp. | reverse complement strand
AGTCCCGGAACGCCGGTGGATCGACCCACATCGTCCCGGGGAACTGACGATGGTGAGGACTGACGCCGACGTTGATTGTTGGAGTACAGAGGTATCCGGTCCGGGACGCGGCCTCGCGGGCGAATCCTTCGGCGATCAGATGGTCGGTCCCTTCAGGGAGATGTGGGCCGTGCTGTTCAGTCGAACCGAGCGGGACGATCGCGAGTGATTCGGACTCGAAATACGATTCCAGATCCGGCCACGCTTCCCCAGCGAGATACATACGATACGTACAGGCAGGCGGCCACTTCAACGTGCCGAGAGGGGCAACTCAGAACCATACGGACTGCTGGAGGCTCGTCGCTACGACCGCCCGACTCCGGGTAGTCACTCTGGAACCGCTTACAGCAGTTCGTACGAAAGACATCACTTATCCCCGTTCATATGAAATACCGAGTCGATGGACCGATTACTGTCCCCGAAGACGAAACAGGTGCTGCTCGTCCTGTTGGCGGTCGGGCTCGTCGCGCTTGCCGGCTGTAACACCGGCGGCGACGGAACCCCCAGCGTCACGTCCACTGACGGCGAGTCGCTGAACGAGACGACACCCGGAGAGACCACGACACCGAACGAGACGACACCAGGAGAGACCACGACACCGAACGAGACGACACCGCAAAGTGACGTCGACTTCGACGAATTGGCTGCCGGCCACGATACGCAGGTCGAATCCGCGGACTCGCTGACCGAGGGCGCACAGATACTCGAACAGTATACGGTCAACGGATCCCAGAGCGTTTCGACCACCGAGGTCGTCACGTATTACGACCTTGCCGAGCAGGTCGGGCTGGAGACTGCCGCAGTAAGCCAGTCGTCGTCACAGGGCTCGCTACAGCAGAGCTCTGTGAAATACACGGCCGGGACCGAAACGTTCCAGCGGACGAACTCGACACAGCGCCAGGACGCGCAGTATCGCTACGATCAGGAGCCGTACAATATGTCCGCACAGCCGACGCCGATCAACTTCACGTCGGTCGGGTGGACGACCCTGTACGACAATATGAACGCGTCGCTGCTGGCGGACGGAACGACCGAGTTCCAAAACGAGACCGTCCAGAAGTACACCGCGAGCGGTCGGGACCGACTCCCTGCACTCTCTTCGGGCATCGGCTCGTCGTTCTCCGAACTTGAGACATTCAACGTGACGATGCTTGTCACTGACGACGGGTTGATCACGCGGACGACGATCCGCGCCGCTGGGACGACCGTCCAAGGTGCTGAGCTCACACTCGCCTACCAGTACACGGTAGCGGACCTGGGCGCGACGACCGTCGAGAAGCCCGACTGGACCGACAACGTCAACACGACGGGCTAGCCGCCTCCCTGCCGTTTTTCTTCTCTCGGGTCATCTGGACGGATATGCAGACTGTCGACGCCGCCGGCGTGCAGATCGGCGACGATCATCCGCCACGTATTATGGGCGTACTCAACGTCAGCCGTGAGTCTCCGTATGATCCGAGCGTCTATGACGACCCGAGCGAGGCGGCCGCCTATGTCGATCGCGAACTCATCGACCAGGGTGCCGATATCGTCGATATCGGGCTCGAATCGGCGAACAAGCGGTTTGACGTGCTCTCCGCACAGGAGGAACTCGACCGACTCGATATCGCCATCGAGACGATTGAGTCGGTGGGCGGCGACGCCGTGTTCTCCATCGAGACGCGCTATCACGAGGTCGCAGAGCGCGCGATCGATCGAGGGTTCGATATGGTCAACGACATCGCCGGGTTCGCGGACCCGGAGATGCCCGAGATTTGCAGGGAGTACGACGTCGCCGTGGCGAAGATGGCGAGTCCGCCGGATGTAGAACGGCCCGGCGCCGTCGAGGAGACGCCTTGGGCCGATCGACGGTCGCCGGAGTGGGCACGCAAGGCCGAGTACGTCGATCAGGTCTACGAGGCGCTCAAACAGCACGGCCTCACCGAGAAGACGATCGTCGACCCGGCCTTTGGCGGCTGGAGCGAGTCCCAGACGATCGAGGACGACCGTGAGACGTTCCGACGGCTCCGGGAGTTTCGGGGACTTGGGCGACCACTCCTGGTCTCGATCAACCGCAAGAACTTCCTTCGGTCGATCGCGGACCGGCCGACCGAGGAAGCGTTGCCAGTCAGTCTGGCGGCCACGTCGATGGCGGTCGAACGTGGCGCACACGTCATCCGCACCCACGACGTGGCCGAGACGCGTGACGCCGCCCTGGTCGGGAACGCGTTCACCCGTCAGCGTATCGACGACGGCGCGATCGACGTCGAGGAACTCGACGTGCAGACGGTCGGCGATGCCGAGCGCCACTGCGAGCGCGTCGGTGCCGAGCCGGCGACGGCCACGCAGTCGGTGGTCCACGTCTTCGAACTCACGGGACTGTCGCCGACCGAGCGCGACCGACTCGGCACGCACGCGCCGGCACACGGGGGCGTCTACGCGCCGGGTGACGGCGACAGCGACCTGCTGGTCGGGTCGCCGGCCGCGCTCCGTGCGCTGGCGAGCGATATCGAGGGTGGCGCCCTCGGCAACGCACTCGCGACGATCGCGGAGCGGCTCGACTGAGATGGATTTTAACACCTGGGAACCAGTCTACGAGCGGATTCTCGCCGATATGGGCTACGACCGGGCGGACGACGAGCGCGCCCGCGACGTGTACGCCGGACTCCTGCGCGCATCGGAGGCGGATACCTTCGGCGACGGGCTCGATTTCACCGGTGAGCGCGTGGCGATCGCCGGTGCGGCCCCCTCGCTTGTGGACGAACTGGCTATTGCCCGCGAGGCTGACGCCGTCGTCGCCGCCTCGAGCGCCGGACAGCGGTTGCTCGCGAACGGGATCACAGTGGACTGTCTGGTCACTGATCTCGACGGGGAGCCGGACACTGCCGTCCGACTGACGAACTACGAGACGCCGGTTGCGATCCACGCCCACGGCGACAATGCGATCGCCATCAGGGAGTACGTCCCACGCTGTCGGCTCGATTCGGTAATTCCTACCACTCAGGCCGCCCCGCAGTCCCCGATTCGGAACTTCGGCGGGTTCACGGACGGCGATCGTGCGGCGTTTCTGGCCGATCACTTCGGCGCGAGCGAGCTCGTCTTCCCCGGCTGGGCGTTCGACGATCCGACGGTCGGCCCGGCGAAGCGGCGCAAACTCCGCTGGGCCGAACGGCTGCTGCACTGGCTCGAACGCCGCCGCGGCGATCGGTTCGGCGTGCTCGACGGACGACGTGACGGGATCGATCCGATCGACCCGTAGCGTTGTGTGTGGTCACTACGCGACGGTATCGCTGTATCGTCGCGCTCAGACGACAGCGTCGACGACCGTTTCGTCGTCGACTACGATGTTGTAGGCTTCTTCGTCGCCGTTCCACAGCACGAGCACGTTCTGGAAATCAAGCAGGGCCCCGTAGGGGGCCGCCGCGAGCGGACGGGTCAGTGCCGAGTCGTCGACGAGCACTGCGAAGACGTCCTCGTTCTCGCTGCCGTCGCCGACCAGAAAGAGCGGGTTGCCGCCGTCGGCGAGGTCGTGGCTGAGCTTGATCGCGACCAGATCGACCCGGTCGGTCACGACCGATTCGACCTCACCGAGCGGGATTACTCGTGATCGATCCGGCGTGTACTCGATCCGCTCGGCCCCGTCCGTCCGCAGGATCGACACGGCGTACTGCACGTCGACGTTCTCGAACGCACCGGACTCGAAACGGTCACCGGCGGCCGATTCGAGCCGCTGCTGGAAGGGCGGTACTGACAGGTCCGGCTTTCGATCGAACGACCAGCAGTCGCTGCCGGGCGTCCGGCCCGGCCAGAGCCGGCAAGTCGGCGCGTAGATCGTATATTCGTCCTCGACAGTCCGCTCGATGCGGCGCAGCCCGGTCGCGGTGTTCCTGTCGGCCGGTTCGATCGCCACGACCGAGCCGTTCGGTGTGAGCGCGGCTCGATACTTATCGAGTACCGTGGCCGGCTCCGCAAGCTCGTTGAGGACGTTCGCGAACACGATCAGATCGAACGTGCCGTCCGGATCGAACGATTCGGCGCGCTCGCGATGGATCGTCGCGTGGACGTTCCGCCCGGTCTCGGACAGCAACCGCTCCAGCACGTCCGCGTTGGCGCTCGGCTCCACTGCGTGATACTCCACGAGCGTCTCGTCAGGAAGCAATTCCGCGAGTCCGATCGCCGGCCCGCCGGTCCCGGCACCGACGTCGAGCACCCGAAGCCGTGACGGAATCCGTCCCTCGCGCGCCAGGTCCGCCAGCACGTACTGGGTTGCCGCGTAGGTGTTCGGCAGGTGGTAGATCGCGTACGCGAGCGCGGTCAGCTCGTCGTACTCGACCGATCGCTGGTCGAAATAGGCGTCCTTCAGCGAGACCAGCCGCTCGCGTAGCCGATCGCCGCTGGTCCCCTCCGGCCACCCCGGTCCGAACGTCTCGACCAGCATATCCTCCAGTGCCCGCGCGTACCGCTCCGGGAACGCCTCGACGCCGTCGAAATCGATCTCGACCGGGCCGTCGGGCGCGGGGACGAACGTGCCGTCCTCGCGCTCGACGAGGTCGAGTTCCGGGGCGAGCTCCCGCAGCGTCGTCCGGACGACACCTGGGTGGGGCTGTCCCTCGACGTATTCGTGGATCTCTTCGGGGTCGATCGGCCGGACGTTTCGCAGATACTGTGCGTTCTCCCGGATCGCCTGCCGTTGGTCACTCATCGCTTGCCTCCCTGTAGAGTTCCACGAACTCCGCTCTGTCCGCGTCGGCGAGTCGTCCCGCTGCGTCCGCGACCGTTTCGGCTCCCTCGAAGGTCTCCTGGATGTCCGCGTAGACGCGCGGGTCGTTCCCGGTCACCTGCTCGACGAGGTCGAACAGGCCCGCTGATATTGGCGTATGGAACGCCTCGGGAACTTCGCGGGCGGCCAGCGCGAACGCGAGGACGGCCGCGTGGGCGCTCGCCTGGACGGTCTCCATCGCCTCGTCGTGGGTCGGGGCGTCCGTCTCGACCCAGCGGTTGCCACGGCTGTTCAGAGCGGACCGGACCGCGGCGGCGATCTCGCCGCCGTTCTCGACGACCGCTGCGACGCTGCCTGGTGCGTTCGTGGCCGCGAACAGCGGGTGCAGGCTGATCCGCTCGCGTTCGGGCGCGTGCTCGGCCATAGCCGCGAGCGGCCCGGCCATATAGCCGGCCAGATCCGCGACGGCCGCCGTGGCGTTGTCGGCGAACTCGGCGATCACCTCTGGTGTAGCCGGGATCGGAACGGCGACACAGACGAGGTCGAACTGCTCGTCAGTCTCCAGCGGCACGGCACGCGCCGCGATCGCGTCGGCGGCCGCCTCGGCGACGGCCGGGTCGGCGTCGGTGACGGCGAGATCGACTGCCAGATCGGGATCGTCTTGCAGGACAGCCCCGAACCAGCGACCCATCTCACCGGCGCCGACAACGAGGGCGTTCATCGAGCGAGGATTCCCGTTCGGCAGTCAAAAGCGGTTCGATCGTCCGAACGAGCAGCCAGCAGTGTCAGTTCTCCAGGTCCTCGTCTGCGAGCGATGTCGCAGTGCGCCAGTAGTGATCGAACGTGTCGATCGCCCACGATCGGACAGCCTCGTCGTCGGTATCGATCGACGCACGCAACACGCCGGTTTCGTCTCGCAGGAGCATATGGACGGTGTCGTCGGCGATCGTGACCGCGAGCGGGATCCCCTCCTCCCGGACGTGAATCTCGGTGTCCTCAGCCGCGAGTAGCGACCGCAAGCGGTCGTTTAGTTCGGGGTCCTCTGCCAGTGCCTCGATCGCGTTCCGCGAGAGCACGCCGGAAAACGACAGCTCACCCGCGGTGACACGCCGTTCGATCACTGTCAGGTTCTGTTCGTTGAACGCGTGTGAGAAGGCCCTGACTTCGTCTGCCGTCTCCACGAGATCGAGCAACCGCCGAACCGGCGCGTTCGGCCGCGTCTGTGTCGGTGTCGTGATCGTCGCGTCAGCGAGATGGCGCAGGTCGAAGTCCATCGCGTGGGTGGGCAGATACCGGACCAGTCCCCGGAGTTCACACTCCGTCTCGAGGATTTCGAGCAGGTCCGTCAGTCCCCTAGCGACGAGTGTGCCGGTCGCGGTGGCGACGTACTCGCTCCCGTCCTTGCGAACCCACGATCGCTCCTGGAAATCGCCGAGGATCCGCCCGAGCGTCGCCTGAGAGGCGTCAGTCTCGGCTTCGAGATCGCGTCGCGTCCGGCGGCTATCGGCCAGTGCCGTCAGCACCTCGACGCGGTTCTCCGAGCGCGCGAGGAACTCGACTTCCTCCAGCACCGAGTCCATATCCGTTGATCTGTCCACGGGGGCAAAACGCTGTCCGTTCAGACAGTGTTCGCGCTGCCTGCGAGTTCTCACTACCCTACCGACCGTGCAATTGTTGCACGGCGCGTTTCCGTTGCAGCCCCCGTGTTGGCTGCACGCTATTCGGTATTTCAGGCCCGTGAAACCCTTTCTGACGGCATCTATGGGGTTGTAGCCCGTACAGATAGGTATGATCTCACTACTCGTTTCGGAGGTGTCGCGCTGAATGGTCGGCCGCCGCACGCTCGCGCTGTTCGCCGCGGCGAGTCTGCTGTTCGGCGGAACCTTTGTCGCCGCGAAGGCCGGGCTGGCGTATTTCCCGCCGCTTCTGTTCGTTGCCTTCCGGTTCGACATCGCCGCGGTCGCGCTGGCGGCGTTTGCCGTCGCGACGATCCCCCGATCGGAACTCGTTCCGCGCACCCGGAGTGATCTGCTCGGTATCGTCGCCACGGGTGTATTTGTGATCGGGCTCGCGAACGCGCTGCTGTTCGTCGGCCAGCAGTACGCGACCAGCGCCGTCGGCGCGATCGTCTTCGGGCTCAACCCGATCCTGACGCCGGTGTTCGCCGCCGTCCTGCTGTCCGACGAGCGGCTGTCTCCTCGCGGTGCGGCCGGGATGGCGCTGGGACTGCTCGGGGTCGTGCTCGTCGTCGATCCCGATCCGGCGACGCTGCTCGCTGGCGGGCTCGGCAAGCTCCTCATCCTTGTCGGCGCCGCCAGCGGCGCACTCGGGACGGTTCTCGTCCGACGGGCGGACACGACGCTATCGAGTACCGCTCGGATCGCCTGGGGACTGCCGCTCGCGGCGCTGCTCACGCACGGAATGAGCGCCGCAGTCGGCGAGTCTGCGGCGACGATCGTCTGGTCGAGCGAAGCGCTGCTCGCACTGGGATACGTCGGGATCTTCGCCGGCGCGGTCGCCTACGTCGCCTACTTCGGCCTCATCGACGCTGCCGGTCCGATCAAGGCTAACCTCGTCTTCTACGTCGTTCCGGCGGTCGCGACACTCGGCGGTTGGGCACTGCTCGGCGAGACGATTTCGGTGATGACGGCCGTCGGCTTCCTGACGGTCTTCGCCGGGTTCGCGCTGCTGGGCAGCGAATCTATCGCCGCCTGGTGGGGGTCCGTCAGACCCGCGTCCACCGGCGGCGACAGCGAATCGGTGTCGTTCCCCTCGCGTGCGGACTGACAGCGACCGCCGCGCCGATGCAGGTACAGCAGCCGTTCTGCTGTCGTAGGTGTAGTAGCCGTCGCTGTCGGTGATCGGTGCGAAAAATATAGCAGTTCGGAAACGACCCGTCGCGCGACGTACCGTCGCTTAGACCTGCTCTTCGATGCGGATGAGTTCGTTCAGTTTGGCGGTGCGTTCGCCGGCGACGGTGCCGGTCTTGATGTAGGGTGCGGCGGCGCCGACGGCGAGGTGGGCGATTGTCGTGTCCTCGGTCTCGCCGCTGCGGTGGGAGACTGCCGACACGATACCGTTGTCCGCCCCGAGTTCGATGGCGTCGACGGCGTCCGAAAGGGTGCCGATCTGGTTGGGCTTGATGAGAATGGAGTTCGAAGAGCCCTTGTCGATGCCTTCTTGGAGGCGCTCGACGTTGGTGACGTACAGATCGTCGCCACAGATCAGCGTTTTGTCGCCGACGCGGTCGGTCAACTCGGCGAAGGCCTCGAAGTCGTTTTCGTCCAGCGGATCCTCGACGTAGGCCATATCGTATTCGTCGACCATTTCGGCGACGTAGTCGACCTGCTCGGCCGTCGAGCGGTTGGCCTCGCCCTCGTAGACGTACTCGCCGTCCTCGTACATCTCGGCGGCGGCCATATCCAGTCCGAAGCTAATCTCGAAGCCGAGGTCGTCGCCGACTTCGGTAGTGGCCTGGTCGACGATTTCGAAGGCCTCGTCGTCGCCGATCGGCGGCGCCCAGGCGCCCTCGTCGCCCTTGTTGGCGGGGACGCCCTTCTCTTCGAGGAGTTCGCCGATGCGGGCGTGGACCTGCGCGTTCGCGAAGACCGCTTCGGTCACGCTCGGTGCGCCGACCGGCGCCGAAAGGAACTCCTGAATGTTAGTGGCTTCCTCGGCGTGCTCGCCGCCGCCGACGACGTTGCCCAGCGGCGTGGGGAACTGATCGCCCCGAAAGGTCCCGCCCAGGTGCTGATACAGCGGTGCACCAAGTACGTCGGCACCGGCCTTGGCGGCGGCCATACTGATCGCGACCGCGCTGTTGGCGCCGATACCTGAGAAGTCGTCCGTTCCATCGGCAGCGTGTAACGCGGCGTCGACCTCGCGCTGATCGCCGGCGAAAACCTCGCCGACCAGCCGTGGGACGGCGTGTTCTCGGGCGTTGGCGATCGCTTCGTGAGCCGGGAGTTCGATTGCCTCGTGTTCGCCCGTACTCGCGCCGCTCGGAGCGGCCGCACGGCCGAAGCCACCACTCTCAGTGGTGACGTCGGCCTCGACGGTGGCGTTCCCTCGTGAATCCAGTACGCGTCGTAGTCGAATGTCGGTAATGAGTGTCATGTATGTTGCCCTCGGTTGACGGTGAAGGGAAGGACGCCAGCGTCGTACTCCTCTGCTGCGATGAGGATCGGCTGGGTCTGGTCGGTCTCGATCAGCACCGGTGCGCCGTGTGCGATCTGCAGTGCTCGCGCACCGATGATGCGAGCCTTCTCATAACGGTTGTATCGCTGCGTGTCCATCATTGATACGGTGCGACGACGTCGACGAGATCCTCGTGTGAGACAAGCATCCGCCGACAACAGTGTCGTTCCACGCCTAGCTCGTCAAGCACCTTCTCGGGGTCTTCATCGCCCTCACGGGCCCGCTCTTTGAACTCCTCCCATTCGCCGCCGATAACGTTTCCACAGGTGAAACACCTGACCGGTACCATCATATTTGAATCACCTTAGCGGTAGGACTTCTGATAGCGCGCACGAGCACCGGGTCCGCCCCACTTCTTGGGTTCGGACTGGCGCACGTCATTGACCAGCAGCGAGCGGTCGAACGTCATAAACGCGTCGCGCAGTTCCGCGTCGTTCGTATGCTGGACGAGCCCGCGAGCAATCGCCGTCCGAGTGGCGTCTGCCTGCCCGGTCGTGCCGCCGCCTTCGACGGAGACGTCGACGTAGACCGCTTCACGCAGGTCGTCGTCGGCGATCCGGAAGGGTTCGAGCATCTTCAGCCGTGCCAGCTCCGGTTCCACCAGTTCAACCGGCCGGGAGTTGATCCGTACCCGGCCCTCGCCGTCGCTCACCGTTGCGCGAGCGATGGCAGTCTTCTTCTTGCCTGATGTGTTCGTTACCATGTTACGTTCGCTCCCAAACTCTCGGCGAGTTCGTCCAGCTGGACGAACTTGATGTTCGATAGTCGATCCAATGACGTACCTTCGAGGATCTCGCCGTCTTCGTCGTATGGGTTGCCCACGTAGACGCGGACGTTCTCGAAGGCTTCACGACCCTGCTGTTCCTTGTAGGGTACCATTCCACGGATCGCACGTTTGAAGATTCCGTCAGGGCGCTTGGGATAGGCCGGACCCTTGTCCGAACCCAGATCCCGCCGCGTCTGGTATTTCTCTTTCACGTCGCCTTCACGGCCGGTGATGACGGCACGCTCGGCGTTGACGACGGCGATCGTTTCCCCGTCCATCGCGCGTTCTGCGACCTGACTCGCCACACGACCCATAATACAATCACGGGCGTCGACGATCACGTCGGCGTCAATCGTGTCTGCTTTCATCGGATCACCCGCACGTTGGACCCTTCGGGATTGTCCTGTACTGCTGTTTCGAGCGAGACGGTCTCGCCGACCTGTTCGATCTTTGTCTCGGCCGAGCTAGAGAAGTCGACGGCCGCGACAGTGACGTCCTTCTGCAGGACACCACTGCCGAGAACCTTGCCCGGAACGACCACGGTCTCGTCTTCCTGAGCGTACCGTTCGATACGGCCCAGGTTGACTTCTGCGTGGGTGCGCCGCGGCTTTTCCAGCCGGTCGGCAACGTCGCCCCAGACATCTCCGCCCGAGGACCGGGCGGCCGACTTCAGATCGGCGATGAGACTACTGAGTCTCGGGTTACTCTTACTCATAACGTCCCTCCTGAAAAGTGCAGGGAGCAGGATTTGAACCTGCGGACCCCTACGGGACAGCGCCCTGAACGCTGCGCCGTTGGCCAGACTTGGCTATCCCTGCTCGCAACAGTCTGTTTTTCGTGGCCCTTCAAACCCCTTTCGGTCCGGCAGTCCCGACCGCTCGCACCGCTGGGGGCAGCGGACGGACGCCGTGGGTGTCGAAGGGCAGTTTTCATTGTTATAGCTGTACCGCTTCTTGCAGTTCTTCGGCGCGACCACGGATCGAGTCGACGCCGGCACGCACGAGCGTGTCCACGTCGAACGATCCGTCCGTCTCGACGTCGAAGACGAACGCGTTCTCGACGTCCGTGACCTCGACCTCGCTGTCAGGGTAGCGCTCGGTGAGATCGTTGTCGAACTCCTCGGTCGGGACGAGTTCGCCGTCCTCGGTCTCGATGACCCCGCGGACGATCTCGGATTCGTCGTCGTGGAACTCATCGCGGTCACCAACGATCTCGACGCGCTGAAGGTGTCGGTAGCCGACGGCCACGCCGCCCTGGTGTTTGGCATGGTCTTGACCGTAACCGAGTTCGGCATCGGCCTCAAGTTCCAGTCGCTGACCGTCTTTGAGGTCGATGATCGGCACGTCTTCCTCGGCCGGCTGGACGAGATCGTCGTTGGAGACGAGATCACCGGAGTAAGCTGTCTCCGGCCCCTCGACGTCAAGCGCGAGCGTGACGGTGTCCTCGGCGCCGAACTCGCCATCGAGCGGCGTCGTCAGCGGGACCAGCCCGAGCCGGAGCGCGAGCTGCTCGTCGAACATCACCGAGGAGTTCTCGATGAACCGGACGGTATCGATACTGAACGTGGGCACGTCGGCGATCATCGCCCGGCGGATGCCGTTGGCGAACGCCGGCGTGACACCACGGACGAGGAACTTCGCCTCGGTGTCGTCGCGCTCGATGAACGTTACGTCGTAGTCTGCCATTGTAGATTACCCGCTGGATTTCGGACTGCGTGTGCCGTCGTGTGGGATCGGTGTGACGTCCTCGATGCGACCGATCTCCAGGCCCGCACGGGCCAGCGCGCGAATCGTTGCCTGCGCACCCGGTCCGGGGTTGGTCTGGAGGTTGCC